>NZ_BLIJ01000040.1:0-50308 GCF_009811475.1 Alteromonas sp. KUL150 | reverse complement strand
AATGGCATTATTTAACTGGTAACGTCACGCCCTTGAACATCTTTTCCACTTCTTCATTGTTTTTAAGCATCATCGCTTTCTCAACTTTATCCTTGGTCAGATGAGGAGCAAAGCGCTCAATAAAGTCGTACATGTAGCTTCTTAAGAACGACCCTTTTCTAAAACCAATTTTAGTGGTGCTGTAATCAAATAAGTGACTGGCGTCAATTTTAACTAAATCGTCGTCTAAATCTTCACTCACCGCCATTGATGCAATAACGCCAATACCAACACCAAGTCGTACGTAGGTTTTTATAACGTCGGCATCTGTAGCAGTAAACACTATCTTAGGCGTTAGCCCTGCTCTCTCAAATGCCTGATCTAATTCAGAGCGACCTGTGAAGCCAAACACGTAAGTAACCAGCGGATATTTCGCGATATCAGAAATGTCTATGGTGCCTTTTTGAGAAAGTGGATGGTCTTTATTAACAATCACACTGCGATTCCAATGGTAACAAGGTAACATTACCAAATCGTTATACAAATGAAGCGCTTCGGTGGCGATGGCAAAGTCAGCCTCGCCTTTCGCGGCTAAATCACTGATTTGAGACGGTGTGCCCTGATGCATATGAAGCGATACCTTTGGGTACTTCGTCATAAAACCTTGAATAACGTCAGGAAGTGCGTAACGTGCTTGGGTATGTGTTGTCGCTATGTTTAACTTTCCCTGATCGGGTAAGGTATGCTCTCTCGCGACAGCTTTTATACTTTCAACTTTTGCCAGAATTTCTCTGGCAATATTTACAACATCATTTCCGGCATCAGTCACGTGTGTCAGGTGCTTTCCACTGCGGCCAAATATCTGAACGCCTAACTCGTCCTCCAGCATGCGAACTTGCTTGCTAATACCGGGTTGTGAGGTATACAAGCTCTCTGCAGTTGCTGATACATTTAAATTGTTATTAAGGACTTCTACGATATACCGTAGTTGTTGAAGCTTCATATTTACACCGATTCTATAGAGAAAACTGACATTGTTCTTTCACCGTTATAACTAAAACGACTCATTTTTACTAGTTGCTATTACAAAAATCGCATTATAAAGTTGCATTTCGTTCATTTTCTTAAGATTTTAAGTAGTATTCCTTTGCTCTAAACGGAATTGTTCTACATTATGTTTTAGACAAAAAGCAATGTGCGGCAATACAAGGGTTATGACAAGTAGTAAGCAAGTGACATCCACAATAGACTTTTCCTCGGTGCTCGCCGCTGCAGTGCACGATATGAAAAACTCCCTGTTTTTACTCATACAGTCTATAGAGTCGTTAAGCGAAACACTGTCAGCAGAAAATGTGGAAGCACAAGAACAAGTTTCACGTGTTCACTACGAAGCCTCAAGATTAAATACCAACCTTGTCCAAATTCTTTCGCTTTATCGAGCAGAACTAGAAAGTTTGCCTATTACAGTAGATGAAAGTTTTATCAAAGATTTGGTAGAAGACGTCGTTGGTTCAAATACGCTTTATGTAAAACAAAAGAAAATAATGATTACCATAACTATCGACGAAGACCTAAGCTGGTATCTAGATGGTGAGCTTATTTACTTATTGCTAAATGATGTCATTATCAATGCAATGAGATACGGAACGTCAAAGATACATATATCGGCCAAAGTAGATAAAAGCGAAAAGTTGGTGATTATGATTGAAGACGATGGGCATGGATATCCTCAATCTATGCTCGATAAAAGTCATGAAGACTTATCTGATTTCGAGTTGAGCCAAGGCCGCACGGGGCTAGGTTTGTTCTTCGCTAAATTGATAGCCCGAGCACATTCTCAAGATAATAAAGAAGGTACGATTGCACTTTCTAATGGCGGGTCACTCGGTGGAAGTGTATTTGAAGTAAAAATACCGTAGTATTGTGCGATAAACGCATGTAATTCAAAAAGTAATGCCTAAAAATGTGAACGAGATGGCGTTACAAAAAAACAAAACATAGACGGAAACACACGCATGTACGTGATAATAATCATTTCAATTGTTGTTTTGCTCATCGCGGCGATCTTTATCAATGCAATGCAGCAACATCGTCAAAAGCAAGAAGCTGAGCGCAGAACAGAATTAGCCAAACAGCGCGTTATTGTTGATGAAACTGAAAAAGTCATAACATCAAGTATTAACATGCCGGTGTCATCCAGAATAATGGGCATCTTGCATAATCGCATGCTCAACGCACTGAAAGCTATGAATGAATTAGCGAGTACCACAGATTTAAAGCAACGAATTGTAAGTAGCGAACAAGCGATGACAGCAGCGCTTTCTGACAACAGCGGCTCTCTGAATGAATTTACGTTGCCGGATAACGACAAAATGATTATCCAATATATTCAGTCGGTGAAAAAGCTTCGTATTATGCTTCGTTCTGAGCATAGTAAAGGTCAAATTGACGCAAAAGTGTTTTCAGATGAAGATAAGCAGCTTGAGCGTTTGCAAGTAAAAGTAAATGTTGAAACCTTAATTAAGCGCGGTCGCGCAGCACTTCAAACCAATATGCTTGGCTCGGCGAGGCAATATTTCGAAAAAGCAAAAGCTGCGCTTGAAAACCAAAACCCGCAAGATGATTACTCAACATCTAAGCTTGCAACATTAAATGAATGGCTAAATGAAATTCAGAATAATTTGAAAAGCGTCAACGAAAAAGACCGTGTTAGAAAACAAGAAGAAGAAAGAGACGAATTGGACGAATTATTTGCGCCTAAGAAAAAGTGGTAACGCGCTGGTGTAAAAAATAAACGATGCTATACGCGTTTGGTCATCTAGGCATAATGCGCAATAGCCAAGTTCCACAACGACTGAGCAGGTATTGAAAGACTCTTCCTGGTATTTCTTATAAGGCCAATATTTTTTATCAGTGGTTCGTCGGATACCTCTTTGACCACTAATCCCAATCCTTCCATTTGCTTTTTACATATGGAAGGCATTATGGAAATACCTAGCCCATTTTGAATAAGCTTGCCAAGCGTTGATAACTGTCCAGTCTCTGCAACAATGTCAAGTTCTCCATGGGACGCTAGTTTTGTTTGCGTCCAATGCCTCACCGCAGAGCCTCTATTCATCATAACAAGGGGCAGCTTAAGGCAGTCTAACCACTTGACTTTCTCGGGGAGCAAAGACGCCTGTATTTCATTGGCCACCACAACAAATTGATCATCAAAAAGACGTTCAAAAATTAAACCGTCCTTCCGCTCTGGCTCAAACGAGAACCCAATTTCAGAGCGCCCTGTCGTAACCTCATGAATAACTTGTTCCATTACCACATCAACGATTCGTAAATTCACATTAGGGGCTCGTTGGTGAAATTGAAACAATATTTCAGGTAGATGAGCCTCTGCAAAAGAAGGCATTGCGCAAATTGTAAGATGCCCTTTCGCCATAGCAAATAAGTTTTGAATATCTGAAAAGGTGTTGTCCCAATCGTGTAAAAGCCGTACCGCATTGGGAAAAAGAACCTCGCCCTCTGGGGTGAGGCTTACACTACGAGTATTTCGCAGAAACAGTTTCCCACCAAGCTGTTCCTCCATTTTCTTTATAGCGGATGACAAAGCTGGTTGAGTAAGGTGAAGACTGACTGCTGCTTCAGCAAAAGTAGACGATTTCGCTACTTCTACAAACGCTTTTATTTGGCGATAAGACACGTCCATTGAATGAAAATAAACTCAACTATTAATAAATAATATTTATTAATAGTAAGAATAATTCGATTTTACAAATGTAGCAACAATGCTGATACTTATTTTTAACAAGAAAAGTGGAGAAGAAGTATGGCAGGATTTAACAAAGTTGTGTCGTCTTACGATGAGGCGATGTCCGGCTTAGAAAATGGCATGACCGTCATTGCCGGCGGCTTTGGTCTTTGTGGAATTCCAGAAGGACTAATAGGTCAAATCAAAAAGATGGGCACTACAGGATTAACGGTTGTATCAAACAATTGCGGCGTAGATGGCTTTGGCCTAGGCCTACTCCTTGAAGATAAGCAGATTGCTAAAATGGTGTCATCTTACGTTGGAGAAAACGCACTTTTTGAAAAACAGTTGCTTAATGGAGAGTTAGAAGTAGAGCTAACGCCTCAAGGCACACTAGCGGAGAAAATGCGCGCTGGAGGGGCAGGCATCCCAGCATTTTATACAGCAACGGGTTATGGCACCCCTGTTGGAGAAGGCAAGGAAGTAAAAGAATTTAATGGTCGCCCTTATATTCTTGAACATGCTATTACCGGTGATTTTGCTATTGTAAAAGCATGGAAAGCAGATACCTATGGCAACTGCGTTTATCGTCATACTGCGCAAAATTTTAACCCTATGGCGGCTACCGCAGGCAAAATAACGGTAGTAGAAGCAGAAGAGATTGTAGAGCCTGGCGAACTATCCCCTAGCGAAATCCACACTCCGGGTATTTATGTAAATCGCGTTATTAAAGGGACGTTCGAAAAGCGTATTGAGCGTCGTGTAGTTAGTAAGGAGACAGTGTAATGCTTAGCAGAGAACAGATAGCAATGCGCGTGGCCCAAGAGTTTAAAGATGGTGATTATGTTAATTTGGGTATAGGCATCCCTACCCTGGCTGCTAACTACGTACCTGATGATATTAGCGTAATGCTTCAGTCTGAAAACGGTCTTCTGGGAATGGGCCGCTATCCAACAGAAAGTGAAATAGACGCTGACATGATTAACGCCGGTAAAGAGACAGTTACTGCCATAACTGGCGCGTCTATATTCAGCAGTGCTGAAAGCTTTGCCATGATCCGCGGTGGTCACGTAGATTTCACCGTACTTGGCGCCTTCGAGGTCGACGTATCGGGAAATATTGCGTCTTGGATGATCCCTGGTAAATTGGTGAAAGGTATGGGCGGCGCTATGGACCTAGTAGCCGGTGCAAAAAATATAATTGTTACTATGACCCATACAGATAAGCACGGTAACCCCAAATTACTTAGTGAATGTACGCTTCCATTAACAGGTGTGAATTGTATTACGCGTATCATTACAGACTTAGCAGTACTCAGCGTTGAAAACGGCGCTTTTGTTCTTCAAGAGCGGGCACCGGGTGTTAGTGTTGACGAAATCAAAGAAAAAACCGGTGGAAAGCTTGTTGTTCCAGAAAACGTGCCTGAAATGAAGTTTTAACGACCACTATAGGTTTTGCTTGCATCAAATCAGTACACAATGGGTGTGGCTGATTAGTAGATGGTGTAAACGAGGTTTCATAACAGAAATGTATAGCTAACAAGCGTGTACAGCATGTCACCTGTTTTCTTGATGTGACATCTAATCTTACATGGCGGCTATGCCGCCATCCTATCTATTTCTTTAAATTACAATTAATTAGCTTCAGCTTTTGTAGAAATATAAACTAAAACGCTATTGCAAAAATGAGCCTTTAACGAAGAATTATTAACAACTGTTGCTCCCTTCTATTGTGCCATCTAATAAGCCTTTCATTAACCAGGGCATTAAGGGATAATATGCGCGTCCATCATTTAATTAAGGCCGTATCTTCTTGCTAGTTTCTGATTTACCTGTAAACCACAAAATTATTTCAAAGCTCGAAACAAAAAATATTTCGACGCTAACCGAAATTCAAGAGCGCACCATGCTTCCCGCAATTCAGGGGAAGGATATTATTGCGTCCTCTAAAACCGGGTCAGGTAAAACCTTCGCCTTTTTGGTACCTGCGATAAACAGGTTAATGTCTCAGAAAGCATTAAGTAAACAAGATCCACGTGCGTTAATTTTAGCACCAACCCGCGAGCTCGCTAAACAGGTATTCATTGAAGCTAAATCAATGTGTACCGGTTTAAATTTGACTTGCTCGCTTATTGTGGGCGGTGAAAATTATAACGACCAGGTAAAAGCTTTACGCCGCAATCCGCATATTATCGTCGGTACAGCTGGTCGTGTTGCAGACCACCTTTTAGATAAGAGCATGTATTTAAACGGTTTAGAATTGCTGATATTTGACGAAGCAGACCGAATGCTTGATTTAGGGTTTTCAGCGCAGTTAAAAATGATTAATGACTACGCTGACCATAGAAAACGCCAGACAATGCTGTTTTCTGCCACGCTTGACAATATCGAACTCAAGCACATGACGACTCAGTTAACCAAAGGAGCGGTACGGGTAGCGGTGGGAGACTCTACCGCAGAGCATGGTGATATTGTTCAGCAGTGTTTCTTTGCCGATAACGTTGAAAATAAAGATCAAATCTTACAGTTTGAATTAAGCAAACGTTCATACAATCAAGCCATTGTTTTTACCGCAACTCGCGAAGATACGGACAGGATTGCTAACCTATTAAATGAACAGAAGTTGGAAGCAATTGCCCTTCGTGGTGACATGCCGCAAAACCAGCGTGCCGCCGTAATGAGTGCATTTGCCCGCGGACAACATAGCATCCTAGTTACAACAGACCTTGCCTCTCGCGGTTTAGACCTTTCAAAAGTAGGTTTGGTTGTTAACTTTGACCTACCTAAAAACGCCGACGAATATATCCACCGAATTGGGCGTACAGGCCGTGCAGGACAAAAAGGTGAAGCTTTTTCATTAATCGGTCCTAGAGATTGGAGCAGCTTTGAAGGGCTTAAAACCCATCTTCAATATGCACTTGAGTGTTCAGCCCACGATGAATTTCCAGCAAGTTTCAAAGGTTTTACTCCTAAGAAAAAAGTCTCGAAAAAACCAGGCCTTTCAAACGGTAAAAAGCGAACGGCGAAGCCGGCTAAAAGTGGCGTTAAAAAGCGCGTTGATACTATGTCGGGTGAAGATATTGGTATGGTTCCCGTTAAACGTAAGCCAAGAAGTATCCAGTCGGATGACGACGACGAGTAGAGCTTATAAAAAGAGGCTTATACACTCGTAACCGCTAAGCATGGTTCTTCTATGCTTAGCGATGGCCGGTATATCATTCAGTTTTACAGAACATTTTTTTACATTCTTTTTCTGTAATCCGTCTCCAGTAAATGCTGTACTACGCGTTCAAAATAATTAACTTAGTAAACTACTCCACTAATACAAGCCAGTGACTTTTAAGGCATTGAAGCCTTATATAAACGGATTTTGAAAACATGAAATTTCTTAAAGTTATGTCGTTATTGTTGGTTGCTATATTCCTTATTACCGCACTTTTTTATGAAAAGATAATAGCGAGCGTGCTATTACCCCAATATATAGATTGGGCGCAGGAAACAGATGAGAAAGGGATTGAAATTGGTACACCGTTAAATAACAAGGAACGGTCGTTGGCGAAAGAAATTGGCATCAAACACCCTGAAAAAGTCAGAATTGTTTATGTTGACGATGTCCCCTATCCTTACGAAAATTTTGCTCTTAAAGTATTCGGCCAGGCGGTTGGACTCGTTGGTGAAGGCATCACAAACAATGCACAAGTTTTCGGTTATTCGATTTACGCTCGTAAAGACTTCGAACTGACCAGGCCAAAATTAGCCCATGAACTAGTACATGTACTACAAGTTGAAAGGGCCAGCCTAGATAAAGTGGTTACCCAACACTTTTTTGACATGGCTGAGTATGGTTACGACAAAGCACCATTAGAAGTGGAAGCGGCAAAAGCTAATAATATATACAGTGCTGATTGGTAACATAAAAAAACGAGTACTTTTAAAAAAGCACTCGTTTTTGTTTATGTTCTGTGTACGATTTTAAGTTTCACTTGCGCATTAAAAAGAGCGTAAGGAAACCTCTGGCAAATGATGGCAACAGTAAGCCTTGGCCTAGTACTCCCACCACCCTTCTTGCCACCACTCCAAAAACTCTTCAAAGTCGATGTAACCGTCGTCATTACTATCGATAATCTTGAAGCCCTCTTGTACGTGGCTCGCTTTAGTTTTTGGCGAAATAACGGTTAGAAGCTCGATGAACTCTGGCAAGTCGATTTGGCCATTGCCATCACGATCGAAAAAGCTAAAGTCCTTCCTAATTTCTTCAATTTTAGATTCTGAAAGTTGAGTGCTCACTCGCATTCCTTAATTTCAACTGCAATAAACACGAGTGTAACGCCCTTCTTTCTGGCTGTCTATGCCTGATTTTCTTTCGCTTTAAGTGCGCGTAAACGTTGAGCTTCCGCTTTTTCTTTGCGTTTTTGTTCCATGGTTAAACGCGCTTCAGTTCCAACGTGTTCCTGTTGGCGTTCTTTCGCTAGCTGAACTTGTTTTTCACGCTCTCTAAATCGAGCAATTTGATCTTCAGTATGTGTACCATAACAATGAGGACAGCTTACGCCTGGCTCGTATTTATCGCTTTGCTTGTCTTCTTCCGTTATAGGGAGTCTACATGCGTAACACTGCTCGTAATGGCTTTTCTCTAAGTCATGATTAACGGCTACGCGGTTATCAAATACAAAACAGTCACCTTCCCACAGCGACTCTTCTTTTGGTACATCTTCAAGATACTGAAGGATGCCACCTTCTAAATGATAGACCTCTTCAAACCCCTGTTCTTTCAAATAAGCGGTAGATTTTTCACAGCGGATTCCACCAGTGCAGAACATTGCAACTTTCTTATTTTTAGACGGGTCTAGTTCTTTTGCTACGTATTCTGGAAACTCGCGAAAAGTTTCAGTTTTTGGGTCAACCGCGTTTTTGAACGTACCAATTTCAATTTCGTAACCGTTTCGTGTGTCAATAACCGTAACGTCCGGATCGCTAATTAGCGCGTTCCAATCTTTAGGTTTTACATACGTACCCACAGTTCGGCGCGGGTCGATACCCTCAACACCCATCGTAACAATTTCTTTTTTAAGCTTTACTTTAGTCCGGTAGAACGGCTGCTCGTCGTGAAGTGACTCTTTAAAAGAAATTGGGTTAATACGTTCATCACTGTTCAAATAAGCGAGTAAAGCGTCGATACCTTCACGGGTGCCCGACACAGTGCCGTTTATACCCTCGTGAGCGAGAAGAAGAGTGCCTTTGATGCCATTTGCTTCCATGGCTTCAAGTAGCGGTTGACGTATTTCTTTGAAGTTTTCAAGCGCAACAAATTTATACATTGCGCAAACAATATATTTAGACATAGTTTTTTACCTTTGCTGATTGGAGCGTAAGACCAGTGCAAAAATGCGGCGCGCAATATAACAAAACTAATGGTTAAAAACTAGGACAGATGTAATTATCTGTGCGGACTGGTACTAGTGAATGCTTTTTGAGTGTTCACGGTGCACGGTGTTGTGCTAAGCCATACTTCTAAAGGACGTTGAATTTAGGTGTTCAGGATTTGCAGAGTCAGTTTCACCGTGTTGTGAAGAGAGAATATCATAGAGTAATGTATTGTCTTCTTTAACTGAATTAGCATATTGTTTTTTCAGTCTTTTTTGCGTAGCGAGGCTGCAGTTGTGTATTACGTCATCGGGAAGACGCTTTTCATCGTTGGTTTGTGCTAAAGGTGCGGGTTTTAATGCCATGTACAATCGCGCTGTGGCATAGTCCTGTGCAACAAGCAAAGGCATAACGTGCATTGTTTTCCATTCACTTTCGCTCGCAGCGAGTGACGGCCGTCTGTAATGATTTAATGAGGCAAGTTGTGCCTTTACGCTATTTTGTTGTTCTAGGCCTGAATTTGCCGATTCAATTTGAAACGGCTCCGCAACACTGTGTTGCTGCATGGCAAGGTATAAGGAAAAAAGTGCACCTTGCGCTGATGCGCGAGCAAGCACCCCACTTCGCTCCCAGTAAATACTGGGGTCGATAGGCGTATTGTCGTTAGCAGCGGGGGTGTCTAATGGCATCCATTTTTATTACTTAATTTGCATACTTATGTTTTCGGCAAGATAATGTTTTTCTTAAGCTTATTTTCTAAAGTTAGATATACTTCTACTAGGCCTAGGTGTGCTCATTCACGGATGCGAAATGCAATTTAGCAACAAACAAGTATTGATTGTTGAAGATCAACGACCTTTCCTCCTTCTCCTCAAGGGATTAATGCACTCTATGGGCGTGTCTGACGTGGTCACTAAATCGTCAGCAGAACAAGCGGTATCACTTTGTAAAAAGCATAAATTCGATATCATCATTTGTGATCTTCATCTAGGCGCAGACAACAAAAATGGATATGAATTAATAGAGGAGCTGCGCACGGCCAGTCTCATTAGTCCAACGACCGTATTTATTTTAATTAGCGCCGATAGCGCACGACCGATAGTGTTAGGCTCAATAGAGCGTCGTCCAGATGACTTTCTTATCAAACCCTTTTCACAGGTACAGTTAAAATCTAGAATTGTACGCGCTTTTCAAAAACGCGAGTTCTTAAAAGAAGCTTATACACTGATTAATAAAGGAGAACTCAATAGCGCTATCGACCATATTGAAGCGCTCCTAGATGCGCCGTCTCATTATAAAGGTCACTGCGAGCAACTCTTGGTAGAGTTATATTGGCGAATCGATCAGCCTCAAAAAGCCCTTGATGTTTTAAATAGCTACATAGATGGAAAGCCTGTGCTCTGGGCTCAAGTCGCGATTGGTAAAACCTACCTTCAATTGAAAGATTACGAAAAAGCTATATCAGTGGCTAAGAAAACCCTCAAGCGCAACAGATTTAATGCAGATGCACACGATATTCTTGCTCAGGCCTATCAAGCTATCACATCTGGTGAAAAAGCATTAGAGGCTATCAAGGAAGCAATTAAACTTTCTCCCTATTCGCTGCCAAGGCATTTTAAAGCCTGCGAGATTGGCAGAGATAATGAGGATTTGCTACTCGCGGCAAGCTCTAGTTTAGCTATTTGGGATTTATCAAAACGTACCGTACACAAAAACAGCCTTCATTGGTGCGGCATTATCAGAAGCTATTTAGACATTGCGGAATTTGCAGAAGATAAAAAACAGCGCAACAAGTATCAACAAGAGGCCCTTCTCACACTGCAGCGGGGAAAATTTGATGATCATCTTCAAAAAATAGACCGCGACTTTGACATAAGTATCTTTGGAAAAATTGTTAACGCCAGAATAAGCGCAATAGATGGAAAGTTAATAGACGCAAAGCGACATTTAGCCTTGTCTCAAAATTTACTAGATGAAAAGTACACCGACGTTCCTACAGCTTATATCCCTGATAGTATAAATGTGATGTTTAAATTGGGTGAATTCGATGACGCGGTTCAGTTAAACGCGTTACTAGAATCACGGGGCGATCAGCTCGACCAAAATAGTGCGATTATGCTAAGAAAACAGTCTCAAGACGCGCAAAAAAGCCTAGCCAGCTATCAGCAGTTCAATCGCGAGGGTATTCAACATTACCAAGAAAAGGACTATGAGCGAGCTAAGGCATCATTTGCCCTTGCTCAAGGCTTTGCACCTGTTAATACCGGTGTTGCACTCAACCTACTTCAATGTCTTCTTCAAATAGCGTTGAAAGAGGGTAAAGCCGATGCAAACTTGATTAATGAGTGTAAGCGTTTATTTAAGTTAATAGACGACATGACGCTCAAAGCACCCTATAAAGAGAAATACGTCAATCTTCGAGACGAACTCTCACAATACATCGGTTTTTAGGCTATTCATCAATCCCTTGACTTTTATTTCACTAGGACAATCTTAAGCCCACTTATCAACCTCTATTACTAAACATTCGCTCAACGGGTTTTACTGCTTTCCCTCCAGATAAACATAACACATTTGTACTGTATATATATACATGTTATAACGCGAGTGGTTATTTCTTAAATAAAATATGTCAGCAAAATGTTTAGGTGAGATATCTCTACATCTGCTTTTGCTAAGAGGAAGTTTAATCTGCAATGCATGACAAACTGATACAAAAACTCGAAATTCTTTCAGACGCCGCTAAGTATGATGCGTCCTGTGCAAGCGGCTCAGCAGGTAAGCGTCAGGCAGGCAAAACTGATAAAACCGGTATAGGCTCGCTAACTGGTGGCTCAGGTATATGCCATAGTTTTACCCCAGATGGACGATGTGTATCACTATTGAAAATATTAATGACGAATTATTGTATCTACGACTGCCACTATTGCATCAATAGAGTATCTAGCAATGTACGACGTGCCCGTTTCTCAGTGAAGGAGACGGTAGATTTAACCCTTAATTTTTATAAACGTAACTACATCGAAGGCTTATTTCTTAGCTCCGGTATTGTTGGCTCACCAGATTTAACAATGGAAAGTATGGTGCGCATTGCTAAATCCCTGCGTCTCGATCACGGGTTCAAGGGCTACATACACCTTAAAACCATTCCAAACGCCTCGCCCGAATTACAGGCTGAGGCCGGTTTATATGCAGATAGATTAAGTATAAACGTCGAGATGCCAACCCAACCTTCATTAAATAAATATGCTCCAGAGAAAGACCTTGGCGCGATTCATGGGGCGATGAATACGCTTAAAGACAAAATAACGGAACATAATGTCGATAAAACACACTCGGGCAAACGCCCTCCTCGCTTTGCGCCTGGTGGACAGTCGACCCAAATGATCATTGGTGCGGATGATTCGAATGACAAAATCATTTTGGGAACCAGCGTTAAACTCTATAGCGAACAAAAGCTACGTCGGGTTTATTACTCTGCATTTTCCCCCATACCTGACGCCTCACAAGTTTTACCTTTGAAACCAGCGCCTTTAATACGTGAACATCGTCTCTATCAAGCTGACTGGCTTCTGCGTTTTTATGGATTTACCCTCGATGAAATTGTTCATGATGAAATGCTGGATATGGATCACGACCCCAAGCTCGCATGGGCATTGCGAAATCGCCATATATTTCCAATCGATTTAAACAAAGCCGATAAAATGCTTCTGTTACGAGTACCAGGGCTTGGTGCTCGTACAGTTCAAAAAATTCTCTCGATTCGTCGTCATACCAAATTAAATTGGATAGACCTTACTAAAATGCGGCTGCCTCTAAAAAAGTTAAAACCGTTCATCAGCGTGGGTGACTACTCACCGAACATTCACTTACTCGATAGCAATAATTTTGAACTTCTATTTAAACAGCCTAAGCAATTTGAGTTATTTGGTGGGTAAATGAAATTTATGTTAGCAGCTTCTAATTTAGTTTCGAAGGTAGTGCCAGAATGAAGACAATTACAATTACCTCGGTGCCTGGGTTTGATGAATGGCGCGAAGCATCAAGGGTGTGTCTAGCACACGGTATTCCTCCTGAGGCTATTATCTGGCAAAACGTTCAGTCGGTACAGGACGACCTGTTTGGTCATCAAGAGCAGACCCAAGCTACTAACAAACTTCAAATAAAACACACAATTCCCAAATCTGCTTTAGTGCTATTTAAGTATGCGCTATGTCATAGTGATACCAAACGCTTTGCTTTGTGTTATCGCGTTTTGTGGCGGATAATTTATGAAAATAGAAACCTTATTCAGCTAAAAACTGACGAAGATATAATGCAACTCTATATGCTTGTAAAAGCCGTCAAGCGTGACGCGTATAAAATGAGTGCGTTTCTGAGGTTCAAGGAACTTGAAGTTGAGGGTAAAGAACATTTTGTCGCGTGGTACGAGCCCGAACATTACAGTTTGGAGGTTAAGCTCGACTTCTTTCGAACTCGTTTTAAAAACATGCGCTGGTCTATCCTCACTCCCTACCGTGGCGCTCATTGGGATACCGATACGCTTCTTCTTGAGGATAATCCAGATCCAAGTGCAGTTCCTGATGATGACCGTATCGAAAAATACTGGCTTACTTATTATGCAAACATATTTAACCCAGCGCGCATTAAGACGAATGCGATGCTGAATCAAATGCCCAAAAAATATTGGAAAAATATGCCCGAAACCTCGTTGATAGACAACATGATCAAGCAGTCGGGTGCCCGTGCGTATAAAATGATTATTGATGGAAATAAGCACTGAATAGCTACGCACGAGCTTGTGTAGGCATACTTATTTTTTGAAGTTTTCCACTGTTTCAATAAGTTCATCAATATTTTTAAGTAGCGTATCTCGCTGCTTGTGGCTCATAGTTGTAAATATTTCAGAAATTAACGTAGCGGTAACGGCTTGATTGTGTTCACTACTTTGCTTATAGATGTCGCTCTTATACGTATCTGGGTTTTGCATTAGCGCAATAAGCTCCGTTTCAAAATCCTTATTAAACTTGCGTGTTACAAACAACTTTCTAGCAGCATTTTGTATGTCCCTACGATAATTTAACCATTCTTCACCAGTGGGAATAAACTGGCTAGCGTAAGTAGCAACAATTTGCTTTTGCTCGTCGCTAAGCTTTCCTATTCGCTCACTGATAGTTTCCTCTATGCGCTCAATGCGTTCTTCCAAACGCTTTTCTTCTGATTTCGCAAGCGTTTCAAGACGCTCTTCTTCTTCCTCTTTGTTGTCTTTTTCAAGTGCTGCAAAAAGAGATACGACTTGTTCGTCATCTAATGTTTTTGCAATTGATACCAACTCAGGGCTTATTTCGTCGCGAACTCGCTCCCAATGCTCCCTCGCTAGAACTAGATGCCCCTGCAAAGCGCCAGAATCTAATCTACCGTTTTTGATTTGACTTTTGATTTCGCTGAGGTGCGCTTTGTAGCGCTCAAGCTCTGATGTTTTGTGCCAGCGCAGCCAGTTTTGCAAATAATCATCAAATTTTTCTTCCTGCTCCCCCTTAAGTTCTATGTAGTCGTCCAAATACCAATAGACCCACCAGTCGAGGTTGTTGTAGGCCAATTTGGAACTACATGAAGCGAGAAAAATTACAGAAAACAAAACTAGCAGCAAGCGCATAATTCAATCCTTTTTTATTAACTACGTTCTCTACCGAAGATTCGCTTATTCGTTTTTTACATAGAAAAGCAATAACGATTTAGCAGCGTTACCTTTACGATATAAACGAGTTTTAAGTTCTTAGGCACTTGCTATAAATGTTTACTTTACGTGCCAACCCCTTAACGCTACCTTAAACATATTACCTGTAAAAAGAAGGATTTTAATGTGTCAAAACGTGTCGCAATTTTAACGTCTGGTGGTGATGCGCCAGGTATGAATGCGTGTATACGGGCAGCCATTATTGCGTGCCAAAAAGCTGAATATACGTTGTTAGGTTACCAACATGGATATAATGGCTTACTACAACAGGAACATGTCTCCCTCTCTCTCGGTTCGACCCACAATCTTATTCAACAAGGCGGTACTATTCTACACAGCGCCCGCTGTAAAGAGTTTAAAAACCGCGAAGGGCTGATAAAAGCAGCGGATAACCTAAAACAAGCTAAGATCGACACACTTATAGTCATTGGTGGTGATGGCTCGTTTCGCGGAGCATCAAAATTAAGCGAACATTGGGATGGTCAAATTATAGGTATACCCGGCACGATAGATAATGATATTGCTGGTACAGATGCAACTATTGGCTATTTTACCGCTATAGACACAGCAATGAGTTCAATCGATAAAGTCCGAGACACCGCAGATGCGTTTGAGCGAATTTTCCTAGTAGAAGTTATGGGTCGTAATGCCGGCTTTTTAGCATTAAACGCCGCTCTTTCCTCGGCCGCTGATTACGTGGTTGTACCTGAATTTTTTGAATCAGCCGAGATAGAGATTCAAAAAATGGTAACGCAGATCAAAGCACAGCGAGCGTTAAAGGGGGCCGTAAGCTTTATCGTTGTTGTGGCCGAAAACGTCTGGCCCAATGGCTTAGCAGGGTTAACCGAAGCATTACGGCAGCATGATATTAGCGATGTAAGGCCTGTCACATTAGGTCACGTTCAACGCGGAGGCTCACCAGTGGCACAAGACCGCTTACTAGCAACAACCCTAGGGGAACACGCTGTCAAGTTAGTGGGAAGTAAGGCTACTAACATCATGGTAGGTGAAGTAAATCAACGCCCCGTTACCGTACCCTTGTCGAGAACATGGGAAACAACAAAGCCCTTGAACGATGCAAGTGTAGAAGCAATGCGTACACTAATGAATGAGAGATACAGCAGTGAATAGCGAATAAGTTTATAACAAAAATGCTATGCTCATCGAGCGGAACTACTTAAAGAATAATAGAAAGCCTTGTTTAACTATAAACAAGGCTTTCTAAAACAAGGCCAAATGTTATGGTGCCGCTTTACATCTTCATTGCTGCTTTGACTTTATCGCGATGGCTACGGCTTACCTTTAACTCGGTATCGTTTTGAAGAATTAAATGATACTCACCGCTTATATGACTGACTAATTTTTTAACGAATCGGATGTTAGCAATCGCAGAGCGGTGAACGCGAACGAAAAACTGAGGGTTAAGTTCTTGTTCCAACTCTTTCATAGTCTTTCGCATAATATGCATGCCGTCTAGCGCATGAACACACATATAGTCACCCGCAGCGTCAATCCACTGTATGTCTTGAACATTAACACGCGTTACTTCAGAGCCATCTTTTATAGCGAGCACATCAGGATATGGATTGGTCTCTACTGGTTCACCATTAGCAAGTTTGCGGAGAATCTCTTCACAATCATCACCCGTTAATTCAGCAACCAAACTTACAAGCTTTTGCGACTGCTCATCTTGATGCTGCGTAGAAAAATACTCACGCACTTTGTCTAATGCAGCGCCTAAACGTTCGTCGTCTGCAGGCTTTAATAGGTAGTCAAGCGCATGAACATCAAACGCTTTAATAGCATAGCTATCATAGGCAGTTACGAACACGATCATTGGAATAGGTTGTTTTAATTCCCGAAGTTTATGAATAACTTGAAAACCATTTAAACCAGGCATCTGTATATCCAAAAACACCAAGTCAGGGCGATGTTGAGAAATACTGCTCACCGCCTCAAGGCCGTTTTGACATTCGGCAACCACCTGTACATCATCATGGCGTTCTAACCTAGCACGAAGCCCTTTTCGAGCTAAAGGTTCGTCGTCCACTACAATGGTTTTAATCACTTGCTTTGTCATGTTATACGTCCTTAACTTCATACGGAATGCGTATTCTTACGCGCACACCAGAAGGCTGATTGTGTTCTATTGAGAATGCAAAATTACGGTGATAAAGGGATTGCAAACGTTCTTTTATATTGGCTAAGCCCACGCCGTTCTCTCGACTTAGCGTACCGTCTTTAATGTCCGCTCCAGGCCCATTATCGGCCACGTCCATCAATAGGTCATTTCCAAAAGTACGTGCAGTTATTGAAATACGACCGCCGTTTTCCATTTTAGATATGGCGTGCTTTATCGAATTTTCAATAATTGGCTGCAAAATCATACTTGGCACGAGAGCACTCTCACAGCCTTCATCAATGTCCCAAAGTACTTCTAAACGGTCATCGAAACGCACTTTTTCTATTTCTAAGTACAGGCGCAATGCCTTAATTTCCTGCCCTAGTGGAACTCGCTTTATCGGGTCGTTATCTAAAGAGTAACGCAAAAAGTTGCTAAGGCGCGATACCATAGCTTCCGCCGTATCATTTTCCTTTAGCAGGATGAGTGTTGATATAGCGTTGAGCGTATTAAATAAAAAGTGCGGATTAAGTTGGTAGCGTAGCATTTTTATATGCGCTTGGTGCGCCATAGTGCTTGCTTTAAGCGCATTTTGTTTTTCTTTTTGGAGCATCTGGAAGTTTTTGATGCCGAAATACACGCCACTCCAACAGCCTACCATTATCAAAGAGTTGATGGTGTTGGTGAAATACATATACCATTCATCAGGGCGATATCCATGTTTATAGATTTCCCAGTAGTTTATGTTTTTTACCACAGCCCATAGCAGCGCAATTAAATAACAAGAAACGATCACAATAGTGATCATGTTGAGGGGCGACTGCTTTCTTGCCCAACGGTAGATATATCGAAGAGGGATGGTTAACAACCAACCTGCATAGGCGTTTAGCATAATAATGAAGACCCATATAGGCCTTACATCATGGAGAAATGAACCAATGTAATAAATTATCGCAAACCCTGCCCAGCCCGCGCTGTGCAACGTCCAAAATAATCGTTCATTACTTTCTATTACACGCTGAAAGCGACTCACATTATTACCAGTTTAAAAACTTATAATAAGATTATACGCAAGCATTGCTATCACCCAAGCAGCTTGGTCGTGCCACTTATGCTTCTGGTCGCAGGGCAAAATCTTGAAATTAGACATTTTTTGGCGAAATAAAGGGCTTTATCAGGTTAAACCCGCTTGGCTTTAGTAGCTAATATTCATTCTTTTTAGCCAGTGAACCCACCACCAAGCTGGGCCGACTAAAAGAAACCGTAAATCATCAAAAAAAGACGGCTTCTTACCTTCAATACGATGACCTATAAATTGAAGTGCCCACATAACCACAAACAACACAAGTGAAAACGACCACACAGTGATATTGAAATGTTCAAGGGTGTTAATTGCACCAAAACATAAAATAGTAAGTAGGGTCATTGCGGCCCCAATGGGCCCGGAAAGAAGGAAGTAGTAGTACAGTACAGGCAAGGCGATGATATGGGCCCAAGTTACATCAAACTGCGCGATAAAGTTGGGAACAGGTATACTCCAGAACAGCCCAATTGTGACAAAATAAATGCTCGGAACCGCTATCGCGTGAATAATGACATTCGTTTTATTTTGATGGCTTTCGCCGTATTGCATTAGTAAACGCTCAATGCTTCTCATGTAGACCCCCCTAGCCTGCTTATATAACCATTATTAAAAGCGCACTCGTTATCACGTTTTACACCACTATTAAGCTAAAAGTGTGTGCCGCGACAACAGCGTCTTTATCAGTTTCTCATCACAAGTAAAGGCGAGCCCGTAGTAAACCACATCGTTCTCTATCTTATGGTTTTTTACTTTAGCTGTAAGAGCTACTTCTTTACCGTCTAACAAATAATTTATTTTAACTTCAGATTCATCGATCATTATTGGCCAATTCGGTTTCACCTGTAACGCGACTTTCGACCCTTTTTCGCTCAAATCGATTATGATCCCCGTCACATTTTCATCGCTTGGATACACGTCTGCTTCTAGCGTAACTGACACACCAAGCTGTGCACGTTTAACCGACCTAAGTCCAATACTTTCAATACGTTTTGGAAAGGTTGTAACAAGTAATCCTGAAGGTTTTGAGAGTAACTTTAGCACTTTTACTTTAAATGCAATAACCTGACCGGTATCGCCTTCAAGTACAGAGCGAACGACCACATCGTTGCCTACGGTGAGCGCATCTCTTACCGTTATCCACTTAGCAGACGTGGGAATATGAAAGAGCAAGCACTCGTCAATGAGCATACCTATATAGTCAGTTTTTACGCGCTTTGGCGCAGCCGGCATAGAAATCTGTAAATCTACTGTATCGCCGGGCACTAACGTTCGTAAAGAATCTAAGTTTTCTTCACTCAATACACTGCTTTGTATTTTTTCAGCCATTTGTATTTGTTATTGCTGGAATTAATAGGAATAAGTTCAATGTACGCATCAAACAAAAACTAATCAACACTGTGATGTGAAAGACCCTTAATAATTGTTAAAGAATGTTAGTTATGAATCTGTTGGGCTAAGCGCCTTAGATTGGTATAGTAATTAACTCGAGTTATTGACCCTATTGGACGTTTATGCCTTCTGCTCTTCATTACACGTTAACTATCGAAAATTGGCGTGCCCATCAATTTACCGTTACATTAGATATCCCCGAACACAGTAAAAACATGCTTGAGCTTTCATTGCCAAGCTGGATACCAGGCAGCTACATGGTGCGGGATTTCGCCAAGAGCATTATAGATATCAATGTTACCACTGGTGCAAATAGTAAAAATGAACATCTAACCATGCTCCCCATCGTCAAGCTTGATAAGCAAACATGGCGTGTAGAAACCCAGGGAAAACCATGCACCATTAGGTATTCTGTTTATGCAAATGATTTGTCAATCAGATCGGCATTTATGAACGATCAGTATGCGTTTATCAATGGTACCAGTGCGTTTCTTAACGTGTCTGAATTTGAAAATGCACGCTGTGAACTCGATATTAAACTTAATGAGAATGATCCAGAGATCACTGATTGGAAAGCCTATACATCCATGCCCACACGGGCGGATAGTGCATCTTCTTCTAAATGGCACTTCGTTGCACAAAGTTATGACGAGTTTATTGACCATCCTATTTATGTAGGTATTGCCGATACTCACTGCTTTGATGTGGATGGTGTTTCATTCACCTTACTATTTTCTGGCAATAACAACATCGACTATGAGCGTATCGCTAAAGATTTAACGCCTATTTGCAAACATCACCTTGATTTGTTTGGTGCCCCTCGGACTATCGACAATTATTTGTTTATGACGCTGCTTGCCGACAATGGTTTTGGAGGTCTTGAACATAAGTACTCTACTGCTCTACTGTACCCACGTTTTGACTTGCCACTGGTTGGCGAAAGTGGCAAAAAAACAGATAGCTATATTACATTCTTAAGCCTCTGTAGCCATGAGTTTTTCCATACATGGCATGTAAAGCGAATTAAACCCAGTGTCATGGTCAAGCCGGACTTGTCGCAGGAAACCTATACCAACCAACTGTGGATATATGAAGGCTTTACGAGTTTTTACGACGATGTAACCCTTGCTAGAACTGGCGTTATCGAACCACAGAAGTACCTCGATATTGTGGCGCAAAACGTGAGTCGGCTTTTACAAAATGCCGGGCGCTTAAAACAAACCACTGCAGAGAGTAGTTTTGACGCATGGACAAAGTTTTATAAGCAAGATGCTAGCGCTACTAATAATATTGTTAGCTATTACACCAAAGGCGGTATTATTGCTCTCGGACTGGATTTATTGCTTCGTAGAGAGTCTGACAACAAGGTCAGCTTAGATATGCTCATGCAGTTGCTCTGGCAAAACTATGGAATAGAGGAAAAAGGCACGCCTGACAACGTTATACAAGATTTATGTAAAACGCATTTTGATATTGATGTATCAGCATATTTAGACCAAGTAGTTTATGGCACAGATGACGTAGAACTAGCCTCACTCGTTAGTGAGATGGGGGTTGATTTTCATATTCGCCCTCGCGTGTCGAGTGACGACAAAGGTGGTTTAACGTCACAGCCTGCAATTGTCAATCAGCTTGGCGCCACGCTCAAACCAGCAAGCTTTGGTTTGACGGTTGTACAGGTTTTTGAAGGGCTCGCCGCCATGGATGCTGGAATTCTGCTAAACGATGTGATTATTGCACTTGATGGACACGTCGTGAATGCGCAAAAGTTTCAACGTCTTTTAGATAATGCACAGGCGTCAACGGTAGAGATAACCCTTATCCGTGATGGCAGACTCCTTACCTTGCCCCTTAATGTAGTTAAAGCCCGCACAGACATGGCGTTCTTTACCATTACCGATCAGCAGAAGCTCAGCAAATGGTTAGCTCGGTAAATTAAAAGAAAAGGCACCACAAGGTGCCTTCTTAACGTGTATCTAGCTGATTGGAGCGCGCTTAATCTTTTTCTGGTGAGCCAGATATAACCGTTTGCGGGTCTAATCTCATTTTCCCAAGGTTAATTCGCCAATCTAGATGGGGACCGGTAGAGCGGCCCGTTGTTCCAATAGTGCCAATTTGTTCACCCTGCTTTACTGTATCTCCCACTTCTACCGTGATGGTATCCATATGTAAAAAGGTTGAGAACACACGCATCCCATGATCAATAATCAGCGTGTTTCCTGAGTAGTAGAGGTCGTCAGCCATTGTTACAACGCCATCTACCGGGGCATACACATGTGTACCTGTTTCATTTGCTATATCAAGCCCGTAATGAGGCCATTTAGGCACGCCGTTTAAAATACGCTGACTACCATACACGCCAGAAATACGTCCGTTGGCTGGCCACTTAAAGCCTGTAAACAACGCGTCTAAATCAGAATTGCCGCTACGAGCATTCGCCACATTGATATTATCTTGCTTAATACGTGCCGTGACTTCAGCAGGTGGCGTAACCATTTTTTGTTCTAACCCATCAATACGCTGAATATTGTATTCCCGCTTTTCTAGCGTAATGTGGCGCTCCCATTTCTCACCGTTGGTTAATTCTACAGTGAGGCGTTGTTCTAGCGGGGCTTCTCTTTCAAACCCAACAACAAACTTGCCATCCTTGTTGGTGGGCACGCTCTGCCCGTTTAAGAAAACACGCGCGCCGTTTGGCGCTTGTCCGCGCAACAATGCGCCCTGTGTAAACTTCCCGTTGAGAGTGACATCTATGTTTGGTTGTTGCAAAGGTTTAGCCGTGGTGCCGCTAGTGTTAGTTCCTTCTGAAGCAAAACTCACTTGCGGCGATACAATTAGCGCAATTGAGCAGAGTGAAGCACGAGTAAGTAGTCTAAAACTCGCGTTTCTCGTTCGTGTAATTTCCATAGCCAATTCCTTACCCACTTGAGTCGCTATCTTGTCGTGCCGCTGTTTGAAGGGGTCTGCTTACCCTTTAACGGTAGCACCCTTACCTACGCCTTCATAAGCAATCACCTGACAAACGCCATCCGGTGTCCGTTTCTTTTGTTCTTCAAGTAAATACTGTGCCAAACACTCAACCGTAGAGTCAGTTTCAATGATTTCGCAATCTGATTTAGGAATTAGCAATTCGAAATAACCCTGCGAAGACTCATAAGCGAAGCAGTGATAATCTTCTTGATTTTCTACTTCACCCTTTAATTTTCTGTCGCTGTAGGCAATCTGGTCTTCACGGGTGGCTATGTAGATATCTTCCCAGCGTTCAGCCCAGTATTGTTGGCTGTCGACACACACTTTACCGTCTAAGATAATATCAATACGAGAACGATGGCCATGAGCGATGCGCTGACAATTACCGTCATGCTTTTTTAGCCCGTGTGTGTAGTGATAATAAGGTGAGGTAATAACCTCTTCCCGAAGATTAAGCGTAATATTTTCAACGTTTTCCGGCAAATGCGTAGCCAAAACCTCTTTTAGATAAACACCCACTGAATCCATATTAATTTCATCAGAATACACAAACGCATACGCTTCAGCAGGACAATGAAGCATGATGCTACGGCCATCTTTGCAGGTAAAACGGGTTTCAACTTGTTCTGAGTCATCCTCATGGATCACTTCTGAGCCTTCATACTCAGCCGGTACGAGCAACTTATGGTCAACATATTCGTCAATCAATCGCTTTAAGTTCTTTTTAACATGACCGAAGTCTTGAACCATGCTCTCTTCGTTAAGTTCACCGTCCAAAATCACATCGACAATCCAGCTTTCACCAACCATGCCACGCTTTGGGCAAAGGTACGAGAAGTCCATCACTGTCAAATCATTTACAAATAATTGCATAACACCCTTGAATCGAGTTTATTTTCTAAAAACTAGTATACGTTTTTTATCGCGGTTTCGCAGCGACTAGTCCATTGAAGATTGGCGATTAAGCTGATCTTTTAAATTTGGTGGAATTCCACGTATCGTCAGCGTATCGGTTGCTGGGTCATAGAAAACCCTATCCCCCATTAGTTTGCGCTCAAAACTCAAGGAAATGCCTCCGCCTTGCCCTGTGAACTTAGCAAGCTGTTTCAGCGCTGCTGGATCGGGCTGAATTTCTTTTTCAAGCGGGACTTCCATTGATTGAGTAAATGCAGAAAAATTACTGCTAGTCTCTTCGTTTTGTGGAAGTCGGTTAGCCAACTCGTCGACCGACAGGCTTTCACCCGCATCAATTTTTTCTTTGAAGTACGATTTTACTTCTTCTCTATGCTGATGCTGCTCTTGCGGGTCTAACGATTCACTGGCTAAGTATGCATCCACAGAAGAAATAAGCTGTTTATTTTGCTGCTTAACGTCTACCAGTTCTTCGCAACCAACAAACTGCATAAAGAAGTCTGATACTTTACGGCCCATTCTACCTTTAATAAAACTAACGTACCGCTGTTGCTCTGGCTGTACATCCCATTGAGTTAGATCGAATCGAACGGCAAGTTGCATTTTCGCCAAATCTAAATGCTCGCGAGCAGATAAATCAAGAGAGTTCGTCACTTCAACATGTGACCGGGTATTTAACAACGCAATCATGAGGTACTGCGTAGCCAAATATTCGTACTGACAGAAAATTAAAAAACCCGTCTCTACCGTTCCAGTTTCAGCTAGCGTGCGTACTAAACGGTTTGTTGCTGACACCGAAAACGCGTGAAAAGCATCCTCTACATTGTCGCCCGCTGCTTTTTGAATATCCATATACGCTCTTAGACCTTCCGCAAACTCAGCGACATTCTCGGTGCTTTTCTGCGTCTCGGCTTCCCCCTCTTCGTTCTCAACTTTGGCTTCGCGAGTTACTTCACTAACGAAGTGGCCTACCCCCTTTCCTGGTTTGGCGTTAAAGCTGTGATTGATTTGATGGGCAAGAAGCTCAATTTCGGGCGTAACTGCAAGGCAGTTTTCTCGGGGAATAGCTTCAATTTTCTCTTCTTTGTTTACAATCAAACGATGTACAACAAAGTGATGAATCAGTGCACTCATAGAGTATCAGGTGTCCTGTTGCTTAAAAAGTGTCAGAATTATTCAAAGAATTGCGGGATTTAAGAATGAATGATTGTACTCACTCAAACAACGATTATAATCATTTTACGTGTAAAACCATTCTTTTTATCAAAGAAATCTTAAAAAAGAGGCGTAGCAATGCCCCAACAAAGCCGCTATAACAACGACGAATTCGAAGCGCTAATGAATAACGTCATTCTAACGCTTGAAGAAGCTGGTGCAAACCGCGATCTTTCTCTTATGGTGTTAGGAAATGTAATTACGCATATTTTGAACACGCAGGTAGCTCCTGAAAATCGTGAAAAAATGGCAACGCAGTTTGCCGATGTTCTTAAGAAAAGCGTAAAAAACAGCTAAGGGACAGCATGATACTTGCCGAATCACCTCGTCGCCAGCGCGTTACTAAACTGGTAAATTGGGGGCACTGGTTTGCCTTGGCGAATATTATTATCGCCATTGTTATAGCCTCAATTTTCGTGTTCTCTTCCCCTATGCCTGGAACAGGTATCGGCACTGTATATCTTCTTGCCAATTGGTTTGGTCATATCGGATTTATGACCTTCTTCGGCTTTGTTATTTTTATTCTTCCGCTATGCTATTTGGTCAATAACCAAAGGGTGATAAAGCTAAGTGCCTCTATTATCGCTGCAGTAGGCCTTGCGCTTCTGGCATTCGATGCACTCCTCTTTAACCGCACTGGCTTTCATATAAGCTTTCACGCCGCCGATTTACTGCGAAGTGAAGCACAATCGACAATGGCAATCGAGAGCTGGCAGCAATGGTCATTTCTACTTCTTTTGTTTGTGGTATGGCTTGGGTTTCAACTGGTTCTAGCTAATGCAATCTGGAAGCGTGTTGAGCGCTTTACTCGCTATAAAGTAGGGATACCCGTCACTACATTTTTCGTCAGTTGCTTTGTTACAAGCCACGCCATTCATGTTTGGGCCGATGCTAGGCTTTATCAGCCAATTATTAAACAAGACAACATGTTTCCGTTGTCTTACCCAGCGACGGCTAAAACGACGATGTCGCGCTATGGTCTTCTAGATTTAGCTGCATATGAAGAGCGAAAGCAGCTACAGTTCAATCCAGATATCCATAACATTACTTATCCTGCAGAACCTGTTTATTGCTCTATAGAGACAAATAGAAACTTAACAGTAGTCGTGCAGACGGACAACGAGCAAACCGTCAATATTGGCGAAATTGCTTCAACTAGCCTGTCTCAAGTGGCCAATTACTACTCAACAGCAAGCACTATTGAAGGTTTAATGGTATCCACCCTATTTGGTGTGCCTGAGATCTATCAAGACGCATTGTCTCAAAAGCGTCCCGTTCTGCTAGCACTTCCCTTGGGTTCAGGTATGCCAGTTTCTATTCATAGTGATGATTCGCTGCCATTACCGCAACTTTCAGGCTACCAACAGCCGATAACGAATAGTCACCAAGGGCTTCACATCGCTTTTATGCAAAGCGCAGATACAGCTAGTTATGTGAAGAGCACGCTTGCACGCAATCACGATATTATTGTGGCAACGGGGTTTGGAAGTGAAGATGGAAAGGGAGTGCTTTACAGCACCCTTAAGTTAGACGCAAAGTTAGCGAGTACCGAAGATTTAGCGCCAACGATATTAAATGCCCTGGGGTGTAACGCGCCAACCACCTATTATTCAACAGGCCAAAATCTATTATCCCCTAATAGGGCTTGGTTGGTGAGCACTTCAGGTGAACGAATTGTTGTATTCCACGACAATAAACGCACTGATGTATTAAGTAATGGAAGTTACGAAATTAGCGACATGGCAACGGGAAAACGTAGCAAAGACCCGTTAAACGTCGACTTATTAAGTCAGGCAATAAAGCACCTGTCGCGCTTTTCAACGCAAAATTAATGATTAACGCTGCTGTGCAGTAATTCTTTTACTCACAGCAGTTTACATCCTATCTCACTGAAAATTCTTAATTTTCAGCCTAAGCGCCGGTTACGCATAACCATTCATTCACGTAATCAGCTCTTTTAGACTCTCAATTCTTGTTACCGAGTGGTCGTTCGAAAGCTGTGCTCTCTGCTCGCATGAAGCATTGTCTTTGCTTAGGAAAAAACTTTGCTTGAGCCCTGCCGCATCAGCAGCCTGTATATCCCGCCAGCTATCGCCAACCAACACGCTATTAGCTAGGTCTATTTTTAAATCTTGTGCAGCCGATAAAAGCATTCCCGGTGCTGGCTTTCTGCATGCGCACTTTGTTGCGTACTTAGGAATGTTTCCATCAAGATGGTGTGGACAAAAATAAAAAGGTAGTGAATGGATACCATGAGTTGAAAAGTCGTCTTGAACCCGCTCCATAAGTACCTCAAAGTCAGTTTCAGTATAATATCCACGAGCAATACCGCTTTGATTTGTTACGACAACAGGAAGAAACCCTTTAGATTGGAAGAAAAGTACCGCGTCAAAAATTCCCTCTATAAAATCAAAATCCTCATATTTTCCAACATAACCATGGTCTACGTTGATAACTCCGTCCCTATCTAGAAAAAGCGCAGGTTGCTTGTATTGGTTATTCATTTAGCATCTTCGCTGTTGTGTTTTTGCCAAAGTTGAATGTGAAAATCAGCGGAAACCGACGTGAGCGTTTTCACAATCTCATTAATTTTTCCTTCTGGCAATTTCCAATAAAATGGCGTCATTTTTATCAACGCAAGCGCCTGCTCATGGCTTTTAAATTCAATAGAAAACGTGAATATCTCGTTGTGTAATCTCGTGAACCCTGCCCTTGGCGCTTCTTCAAGCTTGTGTTGTTTCGGATCGTCATAAACCCTTGTTTTTAGCTCAAACAAATGCTTTGGAGCAGGGTCCACAGTAAGCAGAAGGCCTTGGGCTCTTAGTACTCTTAGATACTCCTCGTTGCTCCCCGGTGCGAAAACCTGAATGATCACATCTTGACTGGCATCAACAAGCGGTAAGTCAAAGCTACTTGCTACCACAAACTGTGTGCTCTTAAATGCTTTGGCAGCAAGTTCAACCGCAATCTTAGCTATATCACTACCCGCGCCATTAACTGAAAAACCTTTAGCCAGTAATCCGTCGATAACTGCATCTAAGTAACTGCCTTCACCGCAGCCAGCATCGTAGATATTAATGAAACCTGATTTACGTTCTCCATCCAAAGGTACAGAATGAGTATCTTTCTTGCCCAGGGTATCCCCTAGTAGTGAAATTATTCTCTCTTTTAGCGGTAGGTAAGCGTTTAGTTGGTGAAATTCTCTTCGCGCTCTCACCATGTCCTTATCGTCGCCTGGCACTTTTGATTTTTTAAACTGAACAGGCAACAAATTTACGTAACCAGACTTTGCTTTATCGAAGCTATGGCGATTGGGGCAGATAATCTGTTTAGTACCAAGAGAAATCGGGGATTTACAAAGTGGGCAGTGCCACATGGCAAGATCTTACTTGTAGGAAATTTGCCGCTTAGGATACCAAATCCAGTACCTTGACGGCAATACAGTGTTCCATTGCTCCGTCAGAACCTTGTATTTCAAAAGGTGCTCTAGTCAGCACGATAGAGCTAAAGCACCTTTTAAGACTTATAAAGCTTAAAGTGACGCCAGCGGATGGTTCTCTTTTGTCCAAGGCGAAGTGAAATGATGTTCAATCTCGCCCGGGGGAACATCTTCGACGTGCTTATATTTCCACTTGGGCGCCATGTCTTTGTCAATCAAGAGCGCCCTAACACCTTCTTGAAATTCACCACTCTCACCGCAACGACAAGACATGTCAGCTTCCATTCTAAAGCAATCAGCTAGCGTCATATTCCCACCTCTCTCGCAC
This sequence comes from Alteromonas sp. KUL150, assembly GCF_009811475.1. Lineage (NCBI taxonomy): Bacteria > Pseudomonadati > Pseudomonadota > Gammaproteobacteria > Alteromonadales > Alteromonadaceae > Alteromonas > Alteromonas sp. KUL150. The sequence continues at coordinate 22,025 of NZ_BLIJ01000040.1, read as the reverse complement.
TGCTCAAAAACCAGGTGCATGGTAATGGGAGAACCTTTCGCTAATGTCGCTTGAGCTTTTGATAGCCACTTGTTGTCTTGCATGTCACAAGACAAAATCGCATTTACAACCTCAGTAACGTTGTCGCCTTTACATAATTCATTAATCAACGCCATATTGGGTTCGATATTGCTTTGCGGGATATTTTCTGGCCCTGGAAGGTCACTCAGGACATGGGTTACCGCCTCGTTTAAATTATCTAAATCAGTGACGTTCCAAGAATAATTTGCAAGTTGCTCGAGCAAATTATCTTTTTCAGCGCTACTGACCATGATATCAGCTAATCCAACGTAGCAAGCGTCAGCCCCATTCATCTGCCCACCCGTTAACCCTAGAAACAAACCTGATTTCCCTGGTAGCCGAGGAAGAAAGTAACTTCCTCCAACGTCAGGGTAAAGTCCGATGGTAATTTCAGGCATGGCCAGGCGAGATGTTTCGGTGACAACTCGATGGCTAGCACCGCAGAGAAGACCCATGCCACCGCCCATCACAATGCCACTTCCCCATACAATAATGGGCTTACTATAGTTATGAATGGTGTAGTCTAACGTGTATTCAGTTTCGAAAAACGTTTCTAGGAATGCCGGAATTTGTCCTTGCGCTTCAACCATTGATTTGTACATGGAAACGATGTCACCACCAGCACAAAAAGCCTTTTCGCCAGCCGAGTCGATAACTACCGCAACAATATCACTTCTAGTATGCCACCTTTGTAATGCTTTTAGCATAAGGTCTGCCATTTCGAGATCTAACGCATTTAATGCTTTTGGCTTATTCAACGTCAACCGGCCTATTTTAAAGCCATCTGTTTTCGTACTAATCTCATCAACGATCACAACTGATTCGGCATCTGTCATTGCAACTCCTATCGGGAAATCCGTTTATAAACATGAATAAAAAAGGGTTTTACAGTACGCTTCGTTCGTCCGACAGTAAACGCCTACCGATGATCACCCGCATTATTTCGTTAGTTCCTTCCAATATCTGGTGAACTCGGACATCTCTGAAATGACGCTCTAGAGGATATTCTTTTATGTAGCCATATCCGCCATGCAGCTGCAATGCGTCGTTACATACGTTAAAACCGACATCTGTTGCAAAACGCTTCGCCATTGCACAATACGTTGTTTTATCAGCGTCATCGTTATCCAGTTTACATGCAGCCATCCGCACCATTTGTCTTGCGGCAACAAGTTCTGTTGCCATGTCAGCCAGCTTGAATTGTAGCGCTTGAAAACCAGCAATGGGCTTTCCAAACTGTTCACGCTCATTCATGTAGTCTCTTGCTACATTTAACGCTTGCTGTGCAGTGCCAACTGAACATGTTGCGATGTTAATACGGCCACCGTCCAAGCCTTGCATTGCCATTTTAAAACCCTGGCCTTCGTCGCCTAATAGCCAACTTGGATGAAGCTTCACATTATCAAACGTTATCATACGGGTTGGTTGCGCGTTCCAGCCCATTTTCTCTTCTGCTTTGCCATACTCAATGCCTGCTGCATCAGCAGGAACAGCAAATGCAGAAACCCCTTTCGGACCTTCTTCTCCAGTACGAGCCATAACAACCAATACGTCTGTGCTACCCGCGCCAGAGATAAAAACTTTTGAACCGTTTAAAACGTACTCACCGCCTTCCTTAACGGCTTTAGTTTTAAGTGACGCCGCGTCAGACCCAGCACCAGGCTCTGTAAGGCAATACGACGCGAGTTTTTCACCAGAAACCAGCTTTTCACACCATGTGCTCTTAACTTCTTCGGTTCCCCAGGTTGCAATCATCCACGTCGCCATGTTGTGAATAGTTAGCATAGCGGTGGTTGTCGTGCACCCCATCGCAAGCTGCTCGAAGATAATTGAAGAATCAAGACGCGAAAGCCCTAGACCCCCAGCGCTTTCTGGCGCGTACAAACCACAGAATCCTAATTCGCCTGATTTCTTTATTGCCTCAACAGGAAAATAATGTTCTCTGTCCCACATCGCTGCATTGGGCGCCAACTCTTGTTGTGCGAATTGACGGGCGGTTTCTTCAAAGGCCAATTGGTCGTCTGTTAAATCAAAATTCATGAGTCATACCTTCAATTGATTTGCTTTTTCATAACAATAACCAATAGCTACCCCTTACGTAAACGTAAAGGTAAACATTCTTTTAAATTTTGTCGCAAAGGACGTAAATATTTTGTGACGACAAGAGGTTCACAATTGGATATCGCCTCCATCGACATAAAATCTTGGTCTATTTGCTAATGCACTTTTATGCCGCTACTGATAACCTAGCTACTTTGTCATCACACACTAAGTACTCGTGGAATTTAGAATTGCTATTGTAGAGGATAATGCCACCGCTCGAACTGCGCTTCGAGGGCACCTTATGTCTATTGCAAACTTAGAAGTGAGTAGTTTTGCTACAGGTGTTGAACTTAAGGCCGCGCTAAAAAAGCAGAACTTTGAGCTTTTGCTTATGGATTACCACCTCGGTGAAGGTAAAAACGGTGTAGAATGGGTTCATAATCTTCGCGAGGCGGGGTTTATTCGTCCAAGCACGGGCATTATCTTTTTAACGTCAGATCGCTCTCCACAAATCATTGGTCGTATTATGGACCTGCAACCTGATGTCCTTCTTATAAAACCCTATACAATCGCATCCCTGACCCGGCAAGTTAACCACTACTTAACGTACCGAGACTTTATAAAGAACGCGTTGCATTCGCTTGATAATAGAGAGCCAGACCGAGCAGTAAATATTATTAGAGCGAAGATAAAAGAAGGCATTCCACCTCGTCTTGTTGGAGACATCAGAAAGCTTTACGCTCGTCTTCTTGTCGATTGCGGAGAAATTCGCCGCGCACTAAGTATTTATGAAGACGTGTTGACCCGTTCGGAAAAGGTACTTTGGGCTCAATGGGGTAAAATTAAGTGCCAGTATGCGTCAGGTCAGTGGCCAGATTGCAAAAACCATTTAAGCGATTTAGTTAATTCAAGTCTTGCTCGCGATAAAGCCTTTGAATGGTTAGCGTCCATTTCCTTCGAGCAAAGTGCGTTTGAAGATGTAGAAAAATATTTAAACGAAATCAACTTTAGCGAGCTAAGTCTTCCCGCAGCTAAATTAAAAACTATTGCTTTTCAGAAGCAGGATAAAGTCATAGAAGCCATTGACTTACTTCAGAAAAAAAGAGCAATGCACAGAAGCGCTAAAGACAGGTTTGTTGACTTTACTTTCGAACTTGCAGAATTTTATCTTTTGTTAGCGGAAGAGTCCCCAGAGACAAATCGGACAGAGAGTTTGTCTCAGGCCCGTAAGCTAGTAGGTATAGCAGGGCGAAGCCAAGGTGATCCACAAATTCTTCAAAAGCGAGATTATCTCCTTGCCTTCGGCGCAGTAATTGAGAACGATTTAGAAAAAGCGGCGCACCTGCTTGAAGGCGATCACATCGACAACTATTTGCGAACAGAGCCTTCGATTTTAGTGATTGCAGCTAAAGTCCATCACGGTTTAGGCGACGAGCGTAAAGCGGGTGAACTACTTTTGATGGCTAAGCAAAAAAACGCTGAGTTACAGGTCATCTCTGAACAAGTCATGAATGATGAACTCATATTTTCAGGTGGGGAACGTTTAGGGTTAAATCATGAACAGGCCGTTGCTATCAACCAAACCGGCACCCAGTTATTTATCGAAGGGAGTTTCACAAGCGCAATGAAGCACTTCTATGACGCGTTTCACCTCTCTGAAGAAACGCCAGCATTTGGGTTAAACCTGCTTCAGTGCATGATTGAGGCAGATACGGGCGTGTATCGAAAATTTAACCTAAAACAGCTTATCGATAAGATATCGACGATGAAATTAAATGAAACTAATAAAGCCCGTCTTGAACAGCTTATTCTTTCTAGTCAAGAGCAATCGATTTAAAGCTATTAATGAAAACGCGACCCTGATTGTTAACCAGGATCAGCGTTAACGTTTAAGTATCTACCAGCGTAAAATTATTTGAGGCGTGTTAACAGGCTAGAGGTATCCCAACGTCCTCCACCTAACTTCTGAACATCGGCATAATATTGATCAACAAGTGCAGTAAGAGCTAGCGTTGATCCATTTTTACGCGCTTCATCTAACGCAATGCCTAAATCCTTTCGCATCCAATCAACCGCAAAACCAAAATCAAATGTATTGCTTAGCATTGTGCTGGCTCTGTTTTCCATTTGCCAAGATTGCGCAGCGCCTTTGCTGATTACATCAATTACAGCATTACAATCTAAACCGGCCCTTTGGCCAAAATGCAATGCTTCTGATAACCCTTGAACGATACCCGCGATGCATATTTGATTCATCATTTTTGCTAATTGACCGCTACCGCTCTTGCCCAATAGCTGGCTATGTCGAGCATAATGAGACATTACTGGTTCTGCTTTATCATAGGATTCTTGATCGCCACCAACCATTACCGTCAGTTGACCGTTTTCGGCACCTGCCTGTCCTCCCGAAACAGGTGCATCAAGAAAGCCGATATCTTTTTCTGTGCAAGCAGCGTAAAGCTCTCTGGCTATATCCGCCGATGCAGTAGTGTGGTCCACAAGAACGCTGCCCGGTTTCATCACTTTAAGCGCTTGATAGGCAACGTCTTTCACATCGTTATCATTTCCTACACACATAAAAACAATGGATGCATCTTCGCAGGCCTGAGCAACCGTTTCACAAGCCTTAACTTGTGCGGCATCTAAATTATAAGTCGTTACCCAGTCTTTGGCTTTTTGCGCCGTTCGGTTGTAAACAGTCACAGGGTAACCCGCTTTGCTTAAATGGCCGGCCATTGGAAAACCCATAACACCCAAGCCTAAAAAACTCACTTTCAAATTACTCATACAAAATATACTCTAGAAGATAAACATCAATGTTTTGATTACTTAAGAGTAACAGACTTAACAACAACAAAAACATAGGAATTTACTTTGGAACTCTACTCGCATCACATTACCCGCAATACCGGCGAACAAATCACCCTTGAACAATACAAAGGGAAAGTGTTGCTCATTGTCAATACCGCCAGTAAATGTGGGTTTACTCCACAATATGAAGGGTTAGAGGCACTTTACAAAAAGTATAAAGACAAAGGTCTGGAAATACTGGGTTTTCCATGTGATCAATTTGGTCATCAAGAGCCAGGGAGTGATGAAGATATTGCAGAGTTTTGTAGTTTAAATTTTGGTGTGTCTTTCCCTTTATTTCAAAAAACTATTGTGAACGGTCCTGAGGCAAATCCACTTTTTGAGTCATTGAAAAAAGAAGCGCCAGGCCTATTAGGAACCAAGCGAATAAAATGGAATTTCACAAAATTTCTTGTCACCCCAGATGGCAAGGTATTAAAGCGATACGCGCCCACCATCAAACCTTCGGCAATAGAAGCCGATATCGTTAAGCATTTACCTGTTGACTGATCGTTCCAACAGGACTTTAATTACCTGCTCAAGGGGTAAGGCATATGAAACAAAAAGGTTTATCGCTAGACGACGGCTCTAGCAGGAATGTGGCTTTTTTTAGTACTCGGCCTTATGAAAAGCAGGTCTTTACTGAACTGCTCAATGTACGCAATGAGACGTTAACCTCTCCCATAGAGGCAACGTTTTTTGAACATCCGCTAAACCCCTCTACAGCTTTAAGTTGTGAAGGTTTCTCTGACGTTGTGGTATTCGTAAATGACGATGTAAGCGAAGCTACAATTAAAGCGTTGAGTCAAAATAATGTAAGCCACGTAGCGCTTCGTTGTGCCGGCTACAACAATGTGGATGTGGACGCGGCAGCTGAAATGGGGATCAGTGTGAGTCGTGTACCGGCTTACAGCCCTGAAACTGTTGCAGAGCATACGCTTGCGCTTATCCTTACATTGAACAGAAAAACACACAAGGCCTATAACCGGGTTAGAGAGGGTAACTTTAACTTACAAGGTTTAATGGGCTTTACGCTTCATGAAAAAAATGTTGGCGTTATTGGAACGGGCAAAATTGGCAAAGCGGTCATTCGAATATTGCTCGGGTTTGGGTGCAATGTATTATGCTTTGACCCAACACAGGATCCTTCTGTTAGCGGCATGGGGGCTCAATATGTCTCTCTCAACGAGCTGCTCTCAAAAAGCGTGATTATTACGTTGCACTGCCCGCTCAATGAACATAGCCAGCACATAATAAACGCTGACAGCATTGCCAAGATGCCTGACGGTGTCATGCTTATTAACACGTCTCGAGGGGGGTTACTTGATGATGCGGCGGTTATTAAGGGCCTAAAGTCGAAGAAAATCGGCTACCTAGGCTTGGACGTTTACGAACGCGAGTCTGAACTCTTCTTTAGCGATCATTCTCAGGAGATTATTCAGGATGATGTTTTTCAACGGCTCACTACCTTCCCCAATGTTTTAATAACCGGGCACCAAGGTTTTTTTACTCAAGAAGCCCTCCATGAAATTGGAGAGATAACGCTAGATAATATAATGTATGGCGGCAACAGGCTCTGAGCCATTGTCGCTTTTGATGGTCTATTTATACACTCACTTATTGCGCCTTTTTCCAATCCAAGCTGCTTAACACAATAAGCTGTTGGGAAAAGAAAAAGGCATGCTCTTACGGCTTTTTAAGTATTAATTGGAAATATTTGCCAAGCCACATGTAAGGTGCTTTTGTATGATATTGACGTTCTAGCGCCAGTAGTTCGTCGAACTTACTGCTCTGATGGCTTATATCGCGCATATAATCATGAAAGCATCGAATGCCAGCTTTTTCTAACACCTGAAAACCAAGCGCCTCACAGTGCTCCACAACGCGCATAGCACTTAACGGCTGGTTAGGATTAAGCCTAACCTGCTTTTTTACTTTCATGCCTTTGGCGATATAGTCAAAGTTACCGTAAATGGCATTTGCAAATAAGTTTGCATCCTGGTTGAAAAAGCTAAGACTAAGAGACGCCCCACTCTTCATATTGTTAAAAATATAGTCGATTGCATCGAAAGGCGCGTCAAGCCATTCAAGCACTGCATGACACACAACCAAATCATAGTCAGCTAAGTCTTCTATAGCCTGCAGGTACTGCTGTCTTATCGTTATGCCGTCACAAGCACTAAGAACAGTAGCAGCTTGTTCGAGCACATCTTTAGATGCGTCGGTTAGCGTAACAGTGTGCCCCATTGACGCTAAATGGGCAGACATAACCCCTGTTCCGCCGCCTATCTCAATGGCGCGCAGCGGTTTTGCAACATAGGGCGAAAGCACATCACAGAGTAAGGTGTGCCTTAGCTTTCCTTTTGTTGTACCGTAAATATTATTTGAAAATTTTTCAGCAATTCCATCAAAGATACGATCGTTGTTCATACACCTTACTCTACATCAAGCAGGATTATCGATATCAATGAACTGAACAGTCACATCAAACTGTTCTGCTATGTGCTCACCTAAAGATTTCACCCCGTAGCGTTCAGTAGCATGGTGACCAGCGGCAAAAAAGGTGATCCCCATTTCTCTGGCAGTATGTACTGTCTGCTCGGATACCTCGCCGGAAATAAAAGCGTCGACACCAAGGTCCACGGCTTGTTCGATAAACCCTTGTCCGCCTCCCGTACACCAAGCAATGGTTGAAATAGGCTTAGTGACAGGGCCCTCAATTAAAATTTCTCGTCCTAGAAGTTTTTTTAATTTCGATTGCAGGGCTTGACCGTCAATCGACTCTACTAAATTTCCCTGCATAACAACGCCCAGCGGCTTAACGCTACTTACCGCGCTCACATTTTCAATTCCTAGAAGCGCTGCAAGTTGACGGTTATTGCCGAATTCTGGGTGTACATCTAATGGAAGGTGATAGGCATACAGATTAATATCGTTAGCAAGCAGCGCTGAGAGACGACGTTTTTTCATGCCGGTAATTACTTGAGATTCACCTTTCCAAAAATAGCCATGGTGGACAATGATAGCGTCCGCATGCTTTTCTACGGCAGCATCAACTAACGCTTGCGATGCCGTCACGCCCGTTATAATAGTCTCTATATTCCGTGCGCCTTCTACCTGTAAACCGTTAGGGCAATAATCACTTATTTCTTTGACCCTAAGCATGCCATCAAGATAATTCTGTAGTTCTAGATTGGTAATAGACACAAGTCCTCCGGTTGAAAATTAGACAAAAAGGCCAAAAAGCGCTATAAAAAGACGCGAACGTTATTCAAAATTACTGCTTATGGGCAAACACAAGTAGTTTGTGAATTTGCAGATGTTCACCTTGTCGGCTTGGGTAATTTGTCGTGAAGCGCTACATCAATATTAGTTTCAGCCAGCGCTTTTATAGGTTTTGAATCGTTCGCTATGTTAACAAATTAAAGAGCAAAAAAGCATGACAAACTTAGACAAAGATGCCGTGTTGGCAGCTTTCACTGACGCTTATAAGAAGGCTCACGGTAAAAGCCCTAATATCGAAAGTAAAAGTGGATGGTACAGCGTAGACGGTGGTAAGAACGTACGACTCGCACAACTTCAAGAGATGATAGCGTCATTGGAGTCACAGCACGGGAATTCTGCTGAGAAAACTTCAAAGAAGAAAAATACAACTACCGCGACTAGCACAGCGAAGAAAAAAGCCACAAGCCCCACGAAATCAGGATTTTCTGTGAAAGACTTTTGGGCAGAAAAACTTAATGCAGAAGCACCTGGCGCCACCCTTCCTCGCTAGGTTAACAAATAGAAAGCAATTCGAAACAAAAGGGATTTACGTAATGCGAAGTTGCATGGCCAGCTCCTCATTACGTAAAACACCTCATCTGTAACCACCCGTAAAACAATAGTAACAGCTGATACCAAAGTATTTGATTGTCTAAGCGGAGTGGTATTACCTGCCTGCTAGCCCTTGTGCCACAAATGGAACAAGGTGCTGAATCACTTCTTCAATATCAACGTGCTTATGAAAATCTGATTCTGCAATCTCTGTTAATGCTTGGCTCGACGCCATAGAAAACACAAAACTTCCCATTGCAAAATGCAATCGCCAGAATAGCTCCTCCTCTGGTAATTCCGGAAGGCAACGCCTTATAGCGTCAACGAGCGCTCGGATACAATCACCATAATCATTCATTAAAAACTTTCGCAAGTGACCCTGAGTTTCGTTATACCCTCGCCCTAGTAACTTAACAAAGGTGGCGGTGCCCTGAGTAGATAGCTTATTAAGATTTATCATAGGTGGGATGAGTGAATAAAGTAGCTGCTCAACGCCCTTCACACCCTCGATATGCGGTAGCGAAGCTAAGCAGGATTTCACTTCCGGCATAAGCTGGTCGAAATAGCGCTTAAAAACCGCTTGAATAAGGTTTTTCTTGCTGCCAAAGTGGTAGTTGACGGATGCAAGGTTCACTTCAGCTCTGGCGGTAATTTCTCGCATCGAGGTTTGTGTAAAACCGCTTTGAGAAAACAAATATTCAGCCGCATCCAATATATCGGTTTTCGTATGCCGTGCCATATTCTTCTTATTATCTTTCTTGTAGGTTCAAAAACTTAACTCACGCCTGCCTTACTAAAAAAAGTCGAAATACCGTTTTTTCAGTCGCAGACGTGAGCTTGACATTAAAACCAGTGACGGGCTTTATTCATAGATTTCATAAAAACACGCTCAACAACATTTGCTGCCGACATACCAAGTTTTTCTGCAACATTCTTTTTCACTGAATATTTTACGCTAAAGATTTCTCGCGCTGGATAGTGAGAAAGGATGTAATCATCCGATGTAGTAATGTCGTCAACTAAGCCAAGCGCTTTAGCCTTAATACCTGGCCAGTATTCACCGGTTGCCACCTTGTCGATGTCCATATCTGGGCGCTGGCTTTGCACAAAATCTTTGAAGAGCACATGAATTTCTTCAATTTCCTCTTTGAACTTTGCGCGGCCTTCATCGTTGTTTTCACCAAACACCGTTAGAGTGCGCTTAAATTCGCCCGCAGTGTGCTGTTCAAACTCGATATCGTTTTTCTTTAATAACTTATTAAAATTTGGAAGTTGAGCCAGTACGCCAATACTTCCGATATACGCAAATTGAGAGGCAAGAAGGTTGTCAGCGACGCACGCCATCATATAACCACCACTAGCGGCGACTTTATCTACAGCTATGGTCAGCTTTATCCCTTTTTCTTTAATCCTTTGGAGTTGTGACGCCGCTAGGCCGTATCCGTGCACAACACCACCACCGCTCTCTAGACGAACCAGTACTTCATCGTCTTTATTAGCTACGCATAAAATAGCTGTAATTTCTTCCCGTAAGTGTTCAACCTCGTTTGCATCCATAGAGCCTTTAAAGTCAATCACATATAGTCGAGACTTTTGGGTATCGTCGCCTTTTTCTTTACTTTTTGCTTTCTCTTCTTTTTTCTGTTCTTTCGCCAACTTTTTAAGTGCATTTTTATCTAACAACACCTGCTTTGCGTAGTTAGTGATGTCTTTTAATTGCTCTGAAATAGACACGATTTCAAGCTGCCCTTTTCCCTGTTTTTGCTTACTTGCAACGCCAACAATGGTTGATACCACTACAACAAAAGCAATGACCAGTGTCGCTGCTTTGGCAACAAACAAACCGTACTCGTACAAAAACTCCAAACTCTACTCCTAGTAAGATAAGCGGGTAACATAACGTCACAACAATTAAGTAAATAGCGACCTTACCGATTAACGGCAAAGTCGCTGTTTTCATTGCGCTATAATACCAGTCTCACGCTAGTCTGACGATAGGGTAAGCTGCTCAATCTTATTGGCTTCAATTTCTTCTTCCGTGAAAAAGATGTCTCTCAGTGTTGGCTGCTCAGAATAAAGCTCGGTTTGGTCCAAGAAATGCTCGCTGCCATACTTACGTGATTGTGAGTAGGTCAATATACCGCGCCCTTTTGGTCCATTGTCGGTAAAGTTAATAACCATAGCCCAACTCGTACCATAATTTATGTGGTAACCCTCTGCTTCAGCACTCATGATGGTATTGCTATTAACCGGGTCATAAGTATGACGTGGAAGGAGTGTTCCGTTTCTATTTCGAATGACGTCAAACACATTAAAGCCGCCCTCAATGTTGTGCGCGCCCGCCCAAGGCAACTTAATACCTGATGGTGCACCGTTTGGTAGGCTGCGTTCAACAAACTGTACCTCGCCTAAAGGTGCATCGAAAGCAACTCCTGCTTGCTCGATAACCTGAGTTGCTCTTGCTAAATGTTGAAGAGTAACTTCGTTTTTAACCAAACCAGATGGCGTGCTGACAGGCGCATCGAGGGAGAAAGGTATTTCCCATTGTGGCGCTTGATTAAATTGAAAAGCAAACTCTCTGAACACATGGGCCCCTGTGCTTGCTAGGTTCATTGTGCCATCCCAGTCCTCAAGTGCTGCGCAAGCTTGTGACACATCCACATTGGTACCGTCTACATCAACTGGAGTATCACCTTGTTCTGCACACATCGAAAGCAACGAAGGCAAAATATTTTCTGCTAAATAGCTTCTGTTATTAAGCAGCAAACCTTCTACTTCCTCCGGCGTGAAAGTACCGTCACTCCCAGCTTCATTTTCGATAAACTGTTGACCCATACGCGAACGCAGTGATTGTTGGTTGTTCACATTACCGAAAAGCGGGTTGCTTACCACAATAGGCGTATCGAGATTAGTTAGCCAATAGCTATCATTAGAGTTTTGTACCGAGTCAGTACCTTCGTATTTTGGCGCTTCTTCGTAAGGCACGGGCCCTTCGAAATCAAACTGAGAAATATTTCCAGGTAAAACCGTGAAGCCTGCAGCCGCTTTAGTTTGAATAAGCAACGGATTTGTTGTGAGCTGCTCTATCGCTGTTTCAGTTAAATTAGGAACGGTTGAGTCATCAATATAAAAAACCTGACCGTCAGCAGAAGCCGCCATAGTGTTATTAAAAATAACGCCATCATAATCTTTAAACGCTTGCTTAAATTCATCCATCGATGTTGCCATGTTCATGGCAAGCCAATGATCAACGATATCGAAATTAGGTAAGTTGGCATCTTTTATTGCAAACGCGTTGTTCCCTGTCCAATCAAAATTACCCGGCACTTCTATCATAGGCCCGTAGTTGGTGTAGTAAGCCGTTTTATTGAGCTTAATTGTCTGCCCACCACCTACAGCAACATCTATCTGCAGTGGTTTTTCGTAAATAGTTCGTCTATTGCCGTCAACAACATGGGTAAGACCAGATTCATCGTTTTCATCGAGAGTGAGTTGATAAACTACAAAATGCTCGGCTGTAGAGAATGTATGTGTCCATGCAACGCTCTCATTAAACCCAATATTAACTGCACCTGGCAAACCCATTAACGAGCCACCTGTAACATTTAAATGACCCGGTACTTGAGCATGAAAATTCCAGAAACGAAGGTTACCGGTATGCGGAAAATGTGGGTTTCCAAGAACCATACCTTTTCCGTTGGTTGTCTTGTCACTGCCTAGACCCCATCCATTTGACCCCATTTCCTGGGGATTTCTTTCAGGTAAAGCGACCGTTGGCGCAATATTAACAGAAGCTGCGACCTCGCTTGTTGATGCTGCAGGTGTGGGTAAGTAACTTTTCCCCTCAGGTGCAGCAATAAACATTGGCCCAAGGAAATTAGCTGCCCCTGGAAGAAGCGCCACACCCAATGAATAGGTTAAAAGATCAACACTGTCTATTTCAGTTACCCATGGCTGCCCGGCACAACTTTGGTCTTGGTCTTCAATTGGTGTTTCGCTTAAATAACGATTGTAGCCCGCGGTATATCCCTGAAACATAGCGCGTGAGTTCGCTGAAAGTCTCGGCAAATTCTCTTCGGCCAGCTCTCTTATTCCTAGTGTCAAAAAACCGAAGTCATTAATAAGATGCTCGGAATCTCCGCTACCGGGATTTAGGTCCGGTCCATAATACTTGGCCCGTTCTGAGTTGTATTTCAGTATTTGATCTGCCAATACACAAAGATTATCTCGAGCAAAAGCATAACCAACGCCATAAGCCATACTCTCTAAATTATCCGCTTTAACATGCGGCACCCCGTAAGTTGTCCATGTAATATCGGCTGAGAGTGAACCGTCAGGCGAAAATGCTGGTATTGGTGCTGGTGTAGGATCTGGAGTAGTTGGCTGAGTTGGTGCTGGTTGCTCTACGTTTGAGAAATCGTTGTCGTTGTCTCCACACGCCGCCAACAGCGTAGCTAGAGAAAGCGCAATAAGCGTTTGTTTAGTAGCAAACGTATTTTTTTTAATCATCGCATTGAATCCCTGTAATAAATGAAAAGGCCCTTCTCTCATAAGCATATATAACCATTCTATGCTGAGAAGCGAGTATCAAGAATCATACTGATCCGACCTGAATTTTACACTACATTAACAACGTGAAACATTCAAACAACATTATAATTTATATAAAAAAAAGCCGGCTTCAAAAGCCGGCTTTTTCAACATTAAATGTAAGCAGTTGTTACATTGTATTTTACAGAACTAATACCTTTTTAGTTTGCTATAACGCTCTCATCCGAAATTGGAAGCGCTAATGCATCAGAAGCAATATAGCCTGCCACTTCTTTTTGCATCTCGGTGGTAACTGCCGCGCTTGCTGTTGGGCTTAAGCTAGATGCATGTGCGCCGCTGTTGAACAGTACCAAACCGCTGATTGGGTCTGTACCCGGACCTTGGGTGGTAGTCACTTGATCTAAACCAATGGTAGAAGCGAGTGGAAGCTGACCTGAAAGCGGCAGTGCAGTTGAAACTGGGATTACCTGATCAGGTAAGTTCTCTGCGCTACCGTCACCCACTACCGTCATCATGTGAACTGGCGTAGTGCTACCCAACGTCTGTGCATAGTTTGTTGGGTCACCTGCATCCATAACTGTTTGCGCAGCAAAAGCAAACTCGGCAAATACCGCATTCACAGCTGCCGCTTGTTCTGGCGTCAAGTTATCTTCAAATATTGCAACAGCTGCGCGAAGCTGCTCTTCGCTTACGTCAGTTGTTTCATACAGCTGATTAAGCAGTGCAACAAAGTCCTCAGATGCTTGAGACAACAATAGACCTTTAATTAATGGGCCAAAAGCAGCAGATTCTAGTAAGAATTGCGCCACGCCGCCTCCCGGAGATTCAAGAGAAGCTTGTCTCACGGCAAACATACCGTCAAGTGCCGCTAAGTCACCACCCATCGACGTGTTAGCAACTGCCGCGAAGTTGCCGCCGGTAATCGCACCAAGTGATACACCCATAATAGAAACACGAGACATATCAAACTTAACGTTCTGTGCAGCAGTGGTATCTACAACAGCGTTTAGACCTAAGCGCAATCCAAGTAAATCTGACACGCTTTGACGTAAATTATCGCGTGCAGTAGGTAGACTCGCTAGGTTCATATAGTGAGTAGCACTAACCGTGGTTGCATTTAGGTCGTCATTACCGTCGCCATCGAGATCAAAACCACGACTACCGTGTAATGGTTGGTCGATTGCTACAGACGCTATACCAGCCAAAGACAGTGTGCCTGTAATCGCAAGCATGTCTTCTTTCTGACTAGTAATGCCGTGAGCTAGAATAACCACTGGCCAACCTGCCTCAGGCATACTAATCGGGAAGCCCAATGCACCTGCAATTGCCGGATCAGGGATCGTTACCTGAACGTCTAGCGTTTCTGTACCCATGTTTCCGCCGGTCGGCTGTGGATACGGATTAAATTTAGTAATGTTTCTTGCGTTATCAAGCATTTCGCCATTAATTCGAACGTCAGCAAGTCCTAGCGAGGAACACATAGCTGCATTTGGACCTGGCTCTGCATTTGCAAGTAGCTCCTGCGGTGCGCCAGCTAGTACAATGCCGCTATCGCACGCTGCTTTCCAAAAGTCATTTACCGGTGCTAATGGGTTTTCAGCACTCGGTACACCTAAGAAATAAGGCAGTGCGATGTTACCTTCATAACGCTGCGCAGCACAAAATGGGCCCGCTTGCGCTAAAATACCTGTCGATACGCCAACTGCAAAATCATTCAGTGCACCCCACTGTGACGCAAGTTGACCAGAAGCCGTACCGGCAAGACCTGCACATGTTTCTAACAGGCTAAAGTCAGTAGCGTCAATAGCAGCTTGAATATTATCAGGTAAGCCTTGCTTGCCCAATTCAACCGCGCCTGCAACAACCGTTTCGTTAACCAATCCAAGCGCTTCCATCGCATTTGGCGCTGCAGAAGCGTCGCTAACCGTAATCGCTGGTAGTGCTGTTGGTGCAGATGGGTCACCACCAGCAGCAAGTTGTGCAAATCGACTAATCATCACCTTTTTAATCGTATCAAGTGAGTTAGCTATTGACTGCGTTGTGAAGGCAGATACGTAAGTAATGTCTTCACGGTCATAACCTGCGCCAAGTACCGGATTAACTAATGAATTTACTAGGCCCTGCAATTGAAGCTGTGCATCGCTTGATAAAGGGTTGGAGTTAATGTCTTGTCTAACAGAGTCCCAGGTTGTTGAACCTTGCACAGACTTGCCAGAGGAATCTTTCAAATCAGTGGTCATGACAAGCATGTAGCCTTGTGCAGATTTGAGCGGTTTTAATGGAACAAATGTAATAGTGTTGCTGTCCGCTAGACTAAGCACATAATCAACACCAAAGGTAAGCTGGTCACCAAGCTTACAACCCGCTGATGGCGTAGTGACCTGAGCACAGTCTGGGTCGCTTTGGTCAAGACCAAGAGTAGCTTCAAACAACAATACGCCAGCCGCAAGTGTACTTTCATCAAGCGAGGTACCTGGCGGTGTTTCTACGTTAATAACGAATGGATGTTGCGTAGACCAACCGTCCAAAACGTTAAGTGCGTTTTGCGGGTCTGCAAAATCGGTAGGGTCAGCCACCGGAATGTTTAGTGTGTAATCGAAGAAACCGTCATCGCCCGGAAGCATAAGCAGGTCATTAGGAATATTTAGGTTCCCTGCTGCTGGGTCAAAAACAATTCGTGAAAATGGGGTTTGAACTTCTGTTTCGGCCTGAATGTCGGAAAGGGTTTCATCGGAGCCACCACAGCCTGCTAGACCCAGCGCAAGGGCCACACTGGAACTTAATACGAGTTTTCTCATCTCTACTCCCTACAAGCATTGTTGTTATTCTGTGTTTAAAACCTAATTCTTTTAAAAGTAGCCTGCTGTGCGTTTTCTTTACAGGTGTAATTAATGGTTTTAAACATGTTAGACCAGTTGTATCTCACTCAATCTTATTGACTTTGTTGCAACTTTGCAAAGTTTTGTTAACTACTTTTGTGAACTTTTTTTACGTTTGAAGAAATTTTCATTCATTGATTTACTTGTGAGTCAGGCTGGGTATGATCTCTCACCTATTTTTGAGATGGGTACAACCACCCTTATCACCGCGATAAAAATTAACCTTTTCAAGGATTACAATGAACGACTATAACGCACCGGCTGATTTATTACGGGACAAAGTTATTCTAATTACAGGCGCTGGCGATGGTATTGGCGCACAAGCAGCTAAAACTTATGCTGCTCACGGCGCAATTTGTATATTACTGGGCCGCACTGTGTCTAAGCTTGAAGCTGTATACGATGAGATTGTCGCTGCCGGCGGACAAGAGCCTGCCATTGTTCCACTTGATATAAAAGGTGCAACACCTTCGCATTATCAGCAAATGACACAAACTATCATTGATCAGTTTGGCCGACTGGACGGTGTACTTCACAATGCTGGGATTTTAGGTCATTTAAGTGCGTTTAAAGATATTGATGCACAGGAATGGCAAGATGTCATGCAGATTAACCTTAATGGTATGGTGTATATGACACAGGCGCTTATACCTGCGTTGGAGAAAGCCGATAATGCTTCAGTGATTTTCACAACATCCAGCGTAGGCAGAAAAGGCCGCGCGTTTTGGGGCACCTACGCCGTATCAAAATTTGCAACAGAAGGCGTCATGCAAACCCTAGCAGATGAATATCAAAACAAATCGCTGCGCTTTAATTGCATTAACCCAGGTGGTACTCGTACTCACATGCGCGCGCAGGCTTTTCCTGCAGAAACCCCTGAAACACTCAAAACACCAGCGGATATCATGCCTATGTACTTATACTTAATGGGTGATGAAAGTATAAAGGTAAACGGTCAGTCCCTTGATTGCCAGCCAAAGTAAACAGCGAAATAGCTTATCTCCAAAGAAGCTTAGATGCACGCAATACGTTGAACTGTAAAAGGGCTGTTGGCTTTCCTATCTAGATACAATCGTAAGCGACTGAGTAAACACTGTTCACTAAACCAAAACAGAAATTAGCTTTTTTGCCAAATAAAAAACCGCTTAAGTTTGCACTTAAGCGGTTTTTTAACGTTTGCGTTCTCTTACACGGCTAACTTATTCGCCTATTTTTGCCCAAGTGTCTCTAAGGCCAACCGTACGGTTGAAAACAGGTTTTTCGTCAGTACTGTCGTTGTCAACGCAGAAATAGCCTGTGCGCTCGAACTGCCACGCACCTACTTCTGGAACATTTTTCGCCAAGCCAGCTTCAACCCAACCTTGTTTAAGTTCAAAGGACTCTGGGTTAATCGCATCAGTAAAGTTTTCTTCCGCAGCAGGGTTAGGTACGTTAAACAAGCGGTCATAAAGCCTAAATTCGGCCGCCTGCGCGGTTGCCGCATCCACCCAGTGAATAACGCCTTTCACTTTGCGTCCGTCAGCTGGATCCTTACCCAAAGTACCAGGGTCGTATGTGCAGTAAACGGTTGTTACGTTACCCGCTTCATCCTTTTCAACTCGATTAGCTTTGACTACATATGCGTTACGAAGGCGTACTTCTTTGTCCAGCACTAGGCGTTTGAATTTTTTATTCGCTGACTCGCGAAAATCTTCCGCTTCGATATATACTTCGCGGCTAAATCCAATGTTACGCGTACCCATACTCTCATCGTTTGGATGATTAGGCGCAACCAGTGTTTCCGTCTTGCCTTCCTCATAGTTTTCGATAACCAACTTGATGGGGTCTAGAACGGCCATGGCACGAGGAGCATTAGTGTTTAAGTCGTCGCGAATACAGGCTTCTAACATGGACATTTCAACCATGTTATCCATTTTAGTCACACCAATCCGCTTACAAAACTCAACGATAGAGCCAGGTGTATAGCCACGGCGGCGCAAACCGGCAATGGTTGGCATACGCGGGTCATCCCAACCGTTTACATGATTTTCTTCTACTAACTGAATCAAGCGGCGTTTACTTAATACCGTATACTCTAGATTTAGTCGTGAAAACTCATACTGACGCGGCGTGCAGTCAATACTAATATTCTCAATAACCCAGTCATAGAGACGGCGGTTATCTTGGAACTCTAGCGTACACAACGAATGCGTAATGCCTTCAATGGCATCTGAAATACAATGGGTAAAGTCATACATCGGGTACACGCACCATTTATCACCGGTTTGATGATGGTGAGCGTGTTTAACGCGATAAATAACCGGATCACGCATGCACATAAACGGCGATGACATGTCTATCTTTGCACGCAGACTGCACTCGCCTTCTTTATATTCGCCTGCCGTCATTTTAGCAAACTCACGAAGGTTCGTTTCAACGTCTGTATCGCGATAAGGGCTGTTCTGACCAGGCTCTTTAAGCGTACCGCGCATTTCGCGCATCACGTCTTGTGCTGAAAAATCTACGTAAGCCAAGCCTTTTTCTATAAGCTCAACGGCATATGCGTGCAGCTGGTCAAAATAATTTGATGAATAGCGCGCTTCGCCATCCCAGGTAAAGCCAAGCCACTGAACGTCTTCTTTTATGGAATTGACGAATGTGATGTCTTCTTTTGCAGGGTTAGTATCGTCAAAGCGCAGGTTGCACGTTCCTGTATAGTCTTGTGCAATACCAAAATTCAAGCAAATCGACTTAGCATGGCCTATATGAAGAAAGCCATTTGGCTCGGGCGGAAACCGAGTTTTAATAGCATTGTGTAAGCCACTAGCCAGGTCTTTGTCTATGATCTGACGGATAAAATTGGTCGGACGGTTTTCAGTCTCGGCCATTCGCTTGTTCCCCTTATGCACGTAATATTTCAAAATCTTTGCGAGTATAACACTCTCACAATTACTTCAACCATGTTTTCTTTAAAGAAGCCTGACAAGTGGTTGAATTAAGAACGATCCAACCGTTAAGCACAGGTTTTATCATTAAACCAAATCAGCAGAGATATAGATAAAGACTAAGGATTTATGAATTTTGCGTTGCAATACTGCCTCTGAGACGCAAAAAACACGCCTTATTCGAAAAATGTGGTAACCTAAATTTGCGACAACATTGTCGTAGCAGCAAAAAATGGTATTTATGAAAGAAAAAGCAACCTCTTTTGATATTGCCCATTTGGCAGGGGTTTCGCAGTCAACCGTATCGCGAGCATTAAATAATAGCCCGCTGGTAAACCAAGAAACTCGCGATCGCGTTCAACGCATTGCCCGGGAACTCAATTACAAAGTGGACAAGAACGCGAGTAATTTGAGAAAACAAAAGAGCAGCACGATTGCCCTACTCTTATTTGAAGATCCCACGTCTGATGATTCGATGATCAATCCGTTTTTTTTAGCTATGCTGGGCAGCATCACACGGGCCTGCGCGCATGCCAATTACGATTTACTTGTCTCTTTCCAAAACCTAGATGACGATTGGCACGCCGAATATGAGGATTCGAATAAGGCGGATGGCATTATTTTGCTGGGATATGGCGACTACACTGATTATCAAAATAAAGTTGCTCAATTAGAATCACAAGGCACCCACTTTGTCCGTTGGGGAGCGCCAGATGAAGCACATCCAGGGATTAGTATTGGTTGCGATAATTACCAAGGCGGCCAAAGCATAACTGAACATCTTATAAAGTTAGGTAAACGTTCGTTTGCTTTTATCGGCGATAATGGTGAGCACGCGCCTGAATTTAAAGCGCGATTTAACGGCTATTTTGACGCCCTCAAAAAGCACGGACTGAGTAGCACAAGCGTGCAAAGAGACGCTATATCCACTGAGGATGCAGGCTCTCAAGCCGTAAAGTCATTACTTGAAGGCGGTGAGTTACCCAATGCATTTGTTTGCGCATCGGACCTTATCGCCATGGGCGTATTAAGAGCGCTAAGACAAGCCAACGTGAATGTTCCTGATGACGTTGCAGTAGTTGGCTACGACAATATTGCTGTGTCTGCCTACACCACTCCATCGCTTACTACCGTTCAGCAAAATACTAAACTGGCTGGCGAGTTACTGGTGAATACCCTGTTAAAAGCAATCAACAATGAAGATGTTCAGGACTATTTAATGCCCGCGGATGTCATTATTCGCCAATCTTGTGGTAGCGAGTAAAATCTTTATAAGCAGCAAATCTCGTATCAACGAAAAAGCCCTGAAAACTAATATTCGGGGCTTTTTTAAGGTTCAGATTTCAACTTAAGCGCGCGTAACTATTACATTTCTTAGTTGGCTTGAAAGTATCATTTATACTCAGTGTTCAAAGCATACGTTTGTCAACGACCAATATTCAGCCAATTCCCGTCTTGCTGTATTAAGTATATGTCTATTGACGAGCCAACTGATACTTAATTTGCTCAAGTAAATCAAGGTTGTTCACTTCCCCTTCACGCACCCATACCTGTACGCCATTTGGCTTAACAGTAGTCTTTACCGAAGCGCTGCTTGCCACGGTCAGTGTCTGACCAGTTAGTTGTTCTACCCATTCTCCAGACTGCATGAATTCACTAATATCGAAGGATTCCAGTGAATTACCTTTATTCAATAATACTAGTGCAGTCTCTTGAGCGTCTTCGTTATCTATTACACGATAAAATGCCGCTCGATGGCCGTTAAGTTCGATATTTACTTGAACACCGCGCTGCAGCGAAACTGTGTTTTTGCGAACATTAGCAATTTTTGTTAGCGCCTGTTGGATAGTATGCTCCTTTGCTTGGTCGAGGCGCTCTTGACCCACATAGTTACGATTGCCCGCATGTTCAGCTGTTCCGCGCATAAAGCCTATTTCAGACCCCATATAAACCACCGGAATACCGCGAACCGTAAACAACCAATTATGGGCATTGATAAAGCCTTCATCAGTAGCATTCATTCGCGCCATATCATGGTTATCATAGAAGGTGGTTAATTCATAAACATTGTGATAAGGGCCGTGAGTAAGGTGAAGTACCTTCTCTAGATCAGCAAAATTACTCTCTAGTGGCTTTTCAAAAACACGTACCATGGCTTTTTGCATCGGAAAGTCGAGGACGCTGACGCCGCCATTTTTTGGTAAGGTATGCTGCGCAATATTATTGGCTTCATAATCGAATGCTTCCCCAAACATAAAGAAATTAGGGTGCTGCTTACGAATGCGGTCAGATGCCTCTCGCCAAAACGCATGAGGAACATGTCTGATTGTGTCTATTCTAAACGCATCTGCACCTTGAGAAATCCAATACAGATAACTGTTTATGAGATAGTCGCGTACCGCCGGGTTCTCATCATCTAGATTAGAAAGTTTTACTAAATCTGGATAGTCATGAAAAAAGCTATGTAGCGGATTGTTTTTAGGGTCTAAATCTTCAGGTGCAAGATTTTGATGGTCAGCAACTAAGTTTCCATCCTTATCATAAATTTCACCATAGCCCGGTAAGTCTTTTTGCATGGTAAAGCTTGGCGTGCCGTGATTCGCTACAATATCAAACACCGACTTAAGACCGTGCTCACGCATTTTCGCGGTATAATCACTTACACTTAAATTGTCGCTAACCAAGTGCTCGTCAGCTTTATAAAAGTTTGTAGCCCAGTAGCCGTGATATCCGGTTTTACCGCCGTCTTTAAATGCACCACCGTAAGTAATCGGCTCATCACCGTTGAACGCATAGTCTGGATTATCGTGTACTGGCGTCATCCATACTGCGGTGAAACCCATGTCTTTTATGTAGTCAGCGTTATTTAAGATACCTTGTAAATCTCCGCCCATATAGCCTA
>NZ_BLIJ01000039.1:0-91645 GCF_009811475.1 Alteromonas sp. KUL150 | reverse complement strand
AAAAAAAGTGTCATATTCGTTTTGAACGCTCAAAATACCAACTATTCCCAATATTTCAGCTTATTCCTTAACCTAAACTTGCGCCAAAGGTTCAAAGGCTTCTTCTTAATTTTATCTTTATAGTTGTTATTGAAGTCATCAACCGCATCTAAAATCCGCTCGCAGTTATGTCCGTCTCTATATGCTTCATGATAATGAGCAAAGTCATTAACGTCTTTCATTAAGTCATCAGGTCGAGACAATGCCGTTTCTATTGCGCCCTCTACTTCATTCACATCGGTAACATTCAAAAGATGTTTTCCAGGGTTTGTATTGCAATAAGTAACAACAGGCTTATCCATCAACATAAACTCTAGGATAATTGAACTACTGTCGCACAACATAACGTCAGATTGCTGGAAGTCTTCTAATCGTACATTATCAATAAATGAAACATTGCTATGTTCGTCTGCCAACGCACGGTACTTATTCAAAAGCGCTTGGTCGCTAATCTTTGGATGAAACGTCAATCGCCAATTCCAATTTTTGCTTTTTGCCAGATGGCTTATGGTGTCAACCAGATGTGGGGCTGATGAAATTCCCTGTGAAAAGGTTGTGCCATAGAGGATAGTTGGAGCCTTATTATGCTTCTCATAGTCTAGGAAGTAAGGATCAACCTTTGCCCACCCCGTTTGATACACTTTGAAGAATTGATGTTTTGCTTCGAGCTTCTTGAAATACTCTGTGCTGCTTGGGCCTTGAGTGCAGTACATATCAAACCACCCGCGAATAGAAAAGTGGTCATCTTTTTCGTTATTCTTTTCTCCTCGCTTGCCTATGGGATATCCATGGAACACAGACACTTTTATGCCAGGTAAAAAGTGAAATATGAGATTCCCGCATGCAAAAATTGCGAGAGGGTTAAAATCGATAATGTCTTCAACGCTATTAAGCCTCAACTCATCAGCCTCTAAAAGGTCAGGACACCCATCCTCTAAAAACCACGCAGCTTCATCGCCTCTAGCTCTTATTGCTTCTTGTAGAGGTCTGTATATAGGGTATGCATAAGCAAGCCCGGTAAAAAACACATAGCGTTTTGACATCTATTCTTCTCGATATTTTTCGTAACGCATTACTCTATCATTTTTCTTTTCGACATTCCTTGGGCGGTGTTTGCATTGGGGATTCTCTAGGCGCTTATCAGTATCAACCCTTCTTTTTTGCTGT
The DNA here is from genome assembly GCF_009811475.1 of Alteromonas sp. KUL150. Lineage (NCBI taxonomy): Bacteria > Pseudomonadati > Pseudomonadota > Gammaproteobacteria > Alteromonadales > Alteromonadaceae > Alteromonas > Alteromonas sp. KUL150. The sequence continues at coordinate 90,439 of NZ_BLIJ01000039.1, read as the reverse complement.
TAAAGTTTGCATCATTCACTTTCCTACTTCGTTTATAAGAGTGTGTAATGCATAAATCAGTAGATAGCTTTAAGGGTGTCTCACCTATTTTAGGGAAGCACGTTTACATCGATGCCTCTGCAAGAATAGTTGGAGATGTAGTATTAGAAGATGATGCCAGCATTTGGCCGTTAGTAGCAGCCCGTGGTGACGTGAACAAAATTCGTATTGGCGCCCGTTCTAATATTCAAGATGGCAGTGTTTTACACGTTACCCGTAAATCTGAGAAAAATCCCAACGGCTTCCCACTTATTATTGGTGAGGACGTTACCGTTGGGCACAAATGTATGCTGCATGGCTGCCAATTAGGTAATCGTATCCTGGTAGGTATGGGCGCAATTGTAATGGATGGTGTTATAGTTGAAGACGATGTGTTCATTGGTGCAGGTACATTAGTACCGCCAAACAAGAGATTAGAGAGCGGATTTCTTTATGTAGGAAACCCCATGCAAAAGAAAAGGCCACTCAACGACGCTGAAATAGCATTCCTAAAACAATCGGCCATTAACTACGTAGTATTAAAAGATGAATATCTTGAAGAAGCGAACTAGTTTCGCTTCTCGCTTTGCTCAACGATATCTCTGACCCGCTTTACAATATCCGATGTGTCAGGGCGCTTTTGTGTCCATATATAGAAGGCTTCGGCCGCTTGCTCAACTAACATTCCTAGCCCATCTATTTGTGTTTTAACACCTAGCTCAGCCGCATTTCTCATAAAGCGCGTGGGTGAGTTTTTATAGACCATGTCGTAAACCACTTCACAGTGTTGTAAAACACCATCAGTCAAACTACACGGCAATTCATTGCTTAAACTGGCGGCTGTTGAATTGATAATAATATGAGGCGCAACATCTGCGATATCTTCTATCGCCACCACCTGCACTTTAGGGTTTGAAGAAGCGGATGCTACTTCCTCAGCCTTCGCTTTTGTTCTGTTGGCGATGATTAAAGAAGCGGCACCTGCTTTTAATAACGGCGAAATGACGCCACGGGCTGCGCCACCGGCACCAATAAGCAATACACGTTTGCCCTTAATTTCCGCTCTATTATTGAGTAAATCATTTACCAGCCCAACACCATCTGTGTTGTATCCAAGCACATCACCATTGCCACCATTCATTAGTGTATTAACAGCTTGTGCATCTTTAGCCGCTTGGTCATCTACCTTTGCTAAGTTGAATGCATCAAGCTTAAAAGGCATGGTGACGTTACAACCTACCGCGCCTTCCTGAGCTAAAAACGCGTTGGCGGCATCTACAAAACCGTCTACTGGCGCAAGTATTTTTTCATAAGAAATATTTTCTCCCACTTGATCTGCAAACATTTGATGAATAGTTGGTGATAAACTCTGTGAAATAGGATTTCCGAATACAGCGAATTTTTTCATGGGAATACGAGACTTATTTAATATAAAGAAAAGCAACAATCGTTCTAAGAAGAGTACACCATATGAGCGTATAGGTGGAGAGGAGAAAGTACGGGAGTTAGCAAATGCTTTTTACGACATTATGGAGACCGATCCGCTAGCGAAAGAACTACTTACTATTCACCCTCAGCCACTAGACAGAATTCGTCATGTGTTTTTTTTATATTTGAGTTTATGGCTTGGCGGCCCTGATGATTATCAGCAGCAATTTGGTCATCCGCGTCTGCGTGCGCGTCATCTTCCCTACACAGTAACACCCGAGTTAAAGGCACAGTGGATGTACTGCATGAGAAAAGCCATGTTTAAAACCGTTGATGATATTACTTTAGCACAACAGTTAATTGAGGCGCTTGACCAACTTGCCGAACACATGGTGAATACACAATAAAAAAGCGCGTAAAAAGGATTAACCTTCTAACGCGCAAGTCCCCTGTACTGTCTACGCTCTTTGTGGCGCATAAAGTAGTGCAATTGTGAAAGCCTAACTTACCAGTAATAAAACTTTAGAAAGTGTAACCTACAGATAGTGTATAAACCCACGGGTCTATTTCAATATCGTTTACAGTGCCAGAAGCTTCGCCCACTTTAAATGTGGCTTCAGTATCAATATCTATATAGCGAACCGACGCGTTTACATGCCACTTTTTATCGATTTGGTAATCCATACCTATTTGGGCAGATAAGCCAAATGAGTTATCTAACGATAGGTCACTTAAACCCGCCGTTTCATTTGCACCCGTAAATTCCTCGTCAAAGATAAAGGTATAGTTAATCCCTGCACCAACGTAAGGCTGAAACGCCGAGCTTGCATCATTGAAGTAATAGTTAGCCGTCAATGTCGGCGGTAAGTGTGTTACCTCACCAAGCTGATTACCCGTACCTAATGGATCGGCAACGGAAAAGTTAACATCATGCTTAAATGGCGTTGCTGCCAGAAGTTCTATATTGATATTGTCGGTAATAAAGTACGCAACGTTTAAACCTAACTGGGTATCGTTGCCAATATTAAGTGCAACGCCAAGATCCGTCCCACCGGCCACGATATTAGACGTTGATTCATCCGGAGCTACCGTCGTAAGACCGCCTCGAACAATCCAGTCGCCCTGTTGATGAGCGCTGACTAAAGGTGAAAGTGCAGCAAGTGTAAGACAAAGTGCAGATGCAGATAGAAAGTGTTTGCGCATGATGTGTCTCTTTATATGTTTAACCAAGATGGCGCTACTTTACGCCTTTCGCTTAGCGAAACATTGATCCAGCGCAAGGTTGGTAAGCTACTGAAACACTGATGATATTCAGTATTGATGTAGATCAAAAAACGCCGTGTAAAAATATTACACGGCGCTTTTTCAGTCATTGAAATCGGTGTTTAACTATTGTGGTAGTGAGTAAGTTTTAAACCCCGATAACGCCTCGTTTGTGGCGCGTTACCAGTCAGTAGGCTTCAACCAGTCTGTTAACTTAGCTTCAGCGCTACCTGGTGCAGGTGAATAGCAATACTCCCAGCGGGCTAACGGTGGCATCGACATTAATATGGATTCCGTACGCCCACCAGTTTGCAAACCAAATAAGGTACCGCGGTCAAACACAAGATTAAACTCAACGTAGCGCCCTCTTCGATAAAGCTGGAAATCACGCTCTCTTTCGCCGTAATCAGCGTGCTTGCGGCGCTCGACAATAGGGACGTAAGCATCGATAAACCCATTACCGACTGCTTGCATAAATGCAAATGACTGTTCAAAGCCCCATTCATTAAGATCATCAAAAAATAAACCGCCAACGCCGCGGGTTTCGTTGCGATGCTTTAAGTAAAAATAGTCGTCGCACCACTTTTTGTATTTAGGATACACATCCTCGCCAAATGGCTTACACAACTTCTTCGCAGTGTTGTGCCAATGCGCGACATCGTCTTTAAACGGATAGAATGGTGTTAAGTCAAAGCCACCACCGAACCACCAAATGGGGGCTTCGCCCTCTTTTTCAGCAATGAAAAAACGAACATTAGCGTGGGATGTTGGGATATACGGGTTATGTGGGTGAATTACGAGAGATACGCCCATCGCCTGAAAATTTCGCCCTGCAAGTTCAGGTCGATTAGCCGTTGCCGATGCGGGCATTTGGCTTCCAAATACATGGGAAAAGTTAACGCCACCTTGCTCAATCACCGCACCATTTTTTAGTACTCGAGAGCGGCCGCCGCCTCCTTCTTCACGCTGCCAGCTGTCTTCAACAAACTGACCTTTGCCATCAGCAAGCTCCAGCGTTTGGCAAATGGTGTCTTGCAATCCTAATAGATAGCTTTTTACCTGTTCAATGACTTCGGCGGCGTTTTTACCATCCAGTAATTCTGCTGATGTCATACTCTTATTACCTCTGCTGTGTCACCATCGCGAATGGTACTGGGTTTGGATGCACCGCCAACTTCTCCGTCAATGTAAAAGACAGAATCGGCGAATACGGCTTTTGCTTCTTCAGTGGTGGTAGCCGGCGGTTGACCGGTAAGGTTAGCGCTTGTAGAGACTAAAGGCCTACCTAGCTTATTACATAACGCCACCACTACAGGGTGATTAGTTACACGCACAGCTATTTTACTGTGCTTGCCCGTCAACCATGCTGGTGCCGACGCCGACTTGGGTAATAACCAAGTGTTAGGACCCGGCCAACTTGAAAAGATATCGGTGCGCCTGTCAGGACGAATAGCATTGTCGTCAACATAAGGCAGCAATTGACTGTAATTCGCAGCAATTAAGATCACGCCTTTTTCAACTGGTCGCTGCTTTATCTCTAATAGCGCATTTACTGCCTCTTCGTTATCTGGGTCGCACCCGATACCCATTACCGCTTCGGTTGGATAAACGATTAAACGACCAGCTTGAAATGCGGCAACAACTGGGTCTACTTCAGATAAACTAGCCTCAACGGGGTTAAACGTATTTACGCTCCCATTTTGGATATCAGACATGGTTTTAATCTCTACGTATAGTTCTTCGTATAGTTGTTCGTATAGTTACTTTTTAAAGCCACAAGTTGGCTGAGGGCACTGAATCTGCCCTTTTTTATCTATTAAAACTCCCCATCCACATTCGGGGCACTTTTCATTTACTGGCGTGAAATTTAGCACATAACGGCATTTCGGATAATGGTTACACGCAAAAAACTGTTTGCCGTATTTGTTAGTACGCGAGATTAACTGGCCTTTCTCACACTTTGGGCAATCTACCAAAGTATCTTCTTTTTCTTTTATAGGCTCAATGTGATGGCAAGAAGGAAAATTAGTACAGCCGATAAACATACCAAATCGGCCCTTTTTTATTGCCAAGTCAGATGCGCATTCAGGGCAGGCTACACCCTCTAAGGTTTTGAGTATAGTGGTTTGCTTATCGTGAAGTGGCTTGCTGAAAGTACATTCAGGATAGCCCGAACAACCTATAAAGGGACCTGATTTGCTGTTCTTTATGTGAAGAGGTTTACCGCAGTCCGGGCAGTCTCCGAAATTATCATCAAGAGCATGCTCGTGCGCTGAAAAAAGTGAATGGTCTATTTTAGACATGTATTAGACGTTAAGGCCTTAAACACGCTGCTATTTCACAGCGTATTCTTAAGTAGGTTTTTTTAAATGCCAGAGTCTACGACTGCATTAATGCAGAACACCATCTGGCTCTTCGAACAAAAGATCTTCCATCTGCGCGTAGGCTTTTTCTTTGCCAGGCACGTTAAACAGTACCATTAGCACAACCCACTTCAGATCTTCTAAACAAAATTCGCTAGAGTCAATTTCCATAACGCGATCTATTACCATCTCGCGCGTAGACGCATCCAAAACGTTGACCTGTTCTAAGAACATAAGAAAACCGCGACATTCCACATCTAAACGCATTTGTTCTTCGTGCGTGTAGATACGGCTTAAGCTAGTGCTAATGCCTTTGCAAAAATACGGTTTAATATCCGTTTCTTGCAGTGCTGCTAACTTTTCTAACCATGCGAGGGCTTTATAAATCTCATCGTGATGAAATCCTGCGCGCACAAGCTCTTCCGTTAACTCGTCTTGATCAACACGAATTTCCGTTTCACTGTGAATGAAGTTTTCAAACAGATACATGAGGATATCGAACATATTATTTTCCCCTCAATTTAACGTAACCACCAGGGACAGCAGCTACTAAACCACGCAACTCATATTCTAATAATGATGCCATTGCTTGCGATACAGATAAGGCATTGCGCTGGGCTATGACATCAATAGCGGTGATGTCATAATCCACACTAGCTAATAATTTATCGGTTGCCAAGCTATTCGCTGCACTTTTTTCGTCTTGTTCATCTATGCCTAAGCTTATTTGCTCGGGATAAACCTCAATTTCTTCGAGAATATCGTTGCTAGTAGTTACTAATTTTGCGCCTTGCTGGATTAACCAGTGGCAACCTTCCGAATACGCGTGAAAGATATTTCCTGGCACAGCGAATACTTCTCGCCCAAGATCTGCGGCCAAATTTGCAGTTATCAAGGTACCGCTTTTAATTTTTGCCTCTACCACTAAGGTTCCAAGAGATAATGCCGCAATTATTCGATTGCGACGAGGAAAGTGCCAAGGCTTAGGTCCCTGCCCGGGGAAAAACTCTGTAATGCTTAACCCCCCATTATGGTTAATGTCATTAAGTATCTGGATATTTTTAGCTGGATAAACTTTATCAGGCCCAGTCCCCATAACTGCAATGGTGCCTGTGCTCCCTGCCATAGCGCCTTGGTGTGCAGCGCTATCTATTCCCATTGCGAGACCACTCGTCACTACCACTCCGTTATTAGATAAGCTCAGAGAAAAGTCATTGGCAATTTGTTTGCCTTGATGACTGGCTCGCCGACTACCTACCACTGCGATTTGTTTTTGCCCTAACAGTTCTAAATTGCCGGTAGCAAATAATACGAATGGCGGGCTGTCCAGTTGCTTGAGTAACGCTGGATAAAATGGCGAGTCTACGGTGATGATATGTCTATTTTGACCGGCTTCTTTCCATTTGAACGCAGCATCGACATACGGTTGTGATATTTGACCGATAAGCGCTTTTGTCTTTTCGCAAAGGGCTGTGTTTTCTTTTAAAAGCTCATGGGGAGAAAGCTGGTAGCGCTCCAGCACTTCTAGCCAACTCTTTGGCGAAACGCTCTGTGCAGAAGCAAGTTTAACCCACGGTAACTGCGTACTATCGGGGGGTGTTAGCTGTAAGTTCATCATCGCTCCTTAGTGAGCGACAATGAACTTAAAAAAGCATTAAGGTTTCGCCACTATGAAGCCGCGCTTAATTCCTTTATTCGCTCGCGTTATTAATCCATAACTTGCCGCATCAAATGTTTTAAATACTACGACTTCGCCAACTTTGAGTGCGGGCTGTGATACCGTATCGATAAACCATTCTCCGCCGCTTCTTGCGCCAGGCTCATCGACATAGCGCGGGCTTTCTTCGTCAATAATAGCTGGCCCTTGAGCGTAAACTCCCAAGACGGTACCAGGAGAAACATCTACGGAGCCCAAGTCGAGGATGACAACATCGTACTTACCAAGCAAATCGTATTCATGTAAGTCGCCAACTACTGCTCCTCTTTGCGATTTAGCTGGAACCAATTCAAAGCTATCGGGATGGTCGAACCCACCCGCCATTAGCTTATCGCCACGCTTTGCTTCCTGATCCGCATCGTCAATAAAAAGCAACATACTATCGTCAGCTTGCCCATTTTCTACCAACGAAGCCGAAGATACGTGAGTAACTTGAATACCCAATATTTCTCCGTCTAGATTTTTTATAGTAGCGTGCTTTCTCACTACCCTAAACTGATCGTCAGTACTGAATTGCTGTTGACTGAGGACAAAATCGTCCGAAGCAAATCTCACGTTTCCGTCTTGATTGCCCAACAACTTAGGCAATGCTTTATAGGCGCCTTCTTCAAGAAGCATGTGCTGCCTGATAAACGGAGAGAGCGTTGTCCAAGAGAGGACGTCTACCGGCTTTGGTTTAAGGCGTCTGTCTGTGGATGGTGAAAGTTTGTAAGTGGGTTTGTCTCGTTTCACCGTTAAAACAGGCTCACCATCAACAAAACCAACAACAATTACATCGCCTGGATAGATTAAGTGAGGGTTATCTATTTGCGTATTGGTACGCCATAACTCAGGCCAGAGCCAAGGTTCGTTTAAGAAGATATTTGCTATAGCCCAAAGTGTATCCCCACGCTTCACCGTATAGGTTTCCGGTGCTGTCTCTTTGAGCTGAAGCGCAAATGCAGGTAACGACAACAATGCACAAATAAGTAATATTGCGCCGCGGCGAGCGCCTATTAATCGTTTTTTCAAATTAACCACCTGCAAATTATTCACTATCTCTTTTTGTTGCTTTTTCGCACAATAGCACTATATCGGCAAAAGTTGTTATTCTTATAGGTCTTCGGCAAAAAACTGCACGAAAGTAACCGATATACGTTAGAATAGTAACTTAATAGGCACTGTAAAGCGTGCTGGCAATTAGATCGTATATGAATTTATACAGCGAAAAGGTGAAGTAAGCGAGAAATGGCAATTTTAGACGTATTAAGTTTTCCTGATGAGCGTCTTCGTACGGTAGCTAAACCCGTCGAAGAGGTTAACGACGAAATTAAACAACTGGTATCGGATATGTTCGAAACCATGAAAGACGAGAACGGAATTGGCCTTGCAGCTACGCAAGTTAACCGCCATGTTCAAGTTGTTGTAATGGACGTATCAGAAGATCAAAACGAGCCACGCGTATTTATTAACCCTGAAATTATTCGTAAAGAAGGCTCGACAATTAGTGAAGAAGGTTGCTTATCTGTGCCGGGCAACTACGCCAAAGTAGAGCGAGCAGAAGCGATTACCGTTAAAGCTTTAGATCAAAATGGCGAGTCGTTTGAGCTAGATGCTGAAGGGCTGTTGGCCATTTGTATCCAGCACGAACTCGATCATTTAAAGGGTAAGTTGTTTATCGACTATCTTTCCCCTCTCAAGCGCCAACGCATTCGCAAAAAGCTTGAGAAAGAAGCACGTCTTGCAGCTAAAGCTTAAGGATTAACGTGACAGCGCCATTGAAAGTCATTTTTGCCGGTACTCCGGATTTTGCAGCTAAACATTTATCGGCACTACTTGATAGTGAGCACGAGGTTGTTGCGGTTTACACACAGCCAGACAGACCTGCCGGACGTGGTAAAAAGCTAACAGCCAGCCCTGTTAAAGTACTTGCAGAAGAAAGTAACATTCCTGTTTACCAACCCCACTCTTTAAAAGTCGAAGATGCACAGCAAGAACTTGCTGCCCTTAACGCCGACTTAATGGTTGTTGTTGCCTATGGTCTGTTACTCCCAACGGCGGTGCTTAATGCGCCGAGACTCGGATGTATCAATGTACACGGTTCAATTTTGCCTAAGTGGCGCGGTGCAGCGCCAATTCAACGTGCTATATGGGCAGGAGATGCTGAAACCGGTGTAACTATAATGCAGATGGACGAAGGCTTGGACACAGGTGACATGCTATACATTGCAACGTTGCCCATTGCTGCTAACGATACTAGCGCGACCATGTACGACAAACTTGCCGAACTTGGACCTAAAGCCTTGGTAGATGTAGTCAATGACTTCGAAAGTTATTCTCCTACGAAGCAAGATGATACACAGGCAACCTACGCCAAGAAGCTGTCTAAAGAAGAAGCCTTAATTGATTGGTCTGATGACGCCGAACAGATTGAACGCAATATTCGAGCGTTTAATCCATGGCCCGTAGCTTGGATGCAGGTTGAAGACCAAAATGTAAAAGTGTGGGCTGCCAATGTGGTTACCCTCCCTAATAAAACTTCTCCCGGAACTATCGTTAGCGCGAATAAAGAAGGTATTACTGTTGCTACTGGACGGGACGCGCTTTGTATTACATTGCTTCAGATCCCTGGTAAGAAAGCGCTCCCTGCCTCTGACGTAATCAATGCTCGCAAAGCTTGGTTTGAAGTAGGTCGTTGTCTGACACAAACGGATTAAACGTGAAACCACTACCTCTACCGAAACAAAAAAACTTACGTGCCGATTGTGCGTGGGTTATCTATCAAATCTTAGAGCAAGGTAAATCATCTCGAGAGTGTTTAGAGCGCGTTCAACGCAGGCACAATGCAAGAGATAATGCATGGTTACAGGAAATGTCGCTGGGAGTAATGCGTCGTCTTCCAATACTGCAGCATTGGCTCAGAACCCTGCTCGATAGACCTTTAAAGGGTAACAAAAAAGTCGTTGAGCATTTGATTCTTCTTGGCCTCTATCAGCTTAATTTTTCTCGAGTAAGCAAGCATGCGGCGGTAGGTGAAACGGTGGCCGCAGCGTCGTATTTAAATGCTTCCGGGCTTAAAGGCTTAGTGAACGCAGTGCTACGTAATTTTCAGCGTGAAGAGCTTGCTTGCAAACCAGTTGATGATGCCATCATTAATAGTGGCCTGCCCAAGTGGCTGTATAAGGCGATAGAAGAGGCCTACGATGCTGATGCAGATCACGTGCGAAATGAAACAAACGCAATGGCCCCTATTTGGCTTCGCGTTAATACGCTTCAAACATCCTTAACAGCTTTCACTGAAGCACTTGATGGCGCCGGGGTTCAATACACGCTGAGCGATCAGCATTCAGATGCGATCATACTTACCAACAGAGAAGACATCACCGCCCTGCCTGGCTTTGAAAAAGGCCACTTTGCAGTACAAGATGGTGCGGCTCAGTTAGCGGTACATTATTTAAAGCCGCAGACAAATGAACGTATTTTAGATTGTTGCGCTGCGCCCGGCGGGAAAACAGGTCATATTGTAGAGCGCGAACCAAACACCGAATATGTATTGGCTTTGGATGCGGATGCCAGCCGTCTTAAACGCGTCGAAGAAAACATGACACGGCTTAAGCATCAGGTTGATATTAAACAAGGGGACGCTGCTGCCCCTGATTCATGGTGGGACGGTAAGCTGTTCGATAGAATTTTGCTGGACGCACCTTGTTCTGCCACAGGTGTTATTCGTCGCCATCCGGATATTCGCTGGTTACGTAAAGCCAATGATATAGATAATCTCGCGCAGCTGCAGCGCCGTATTTTGGATACTCTGTGGGGGCTACTAAAGCCCGGCGGTACCCTGCTTTATGCTACGTGCTCCATTTTGCCAAAAGAAAACGCAACGCAAATAGCGCAGTTTTTATCAGATACTCCCGATGCAATGTTGTCGCCGATAACGAAAACCGAAACTCCTGAAAAACCTGGTCGCCAAATTAAACCAGGTGAACAACAAATGGATGGTTTCTATTATGCGAGACTGGTAAAGTCGGCAGAATGAGAGCTCAATAGTTGTGCAATATCATAAACGTAAGACCGGCACGAATACGAAGGCAAAATAATAACAATGAAAATCATCATTTTGGGTGCAGGACAAGTAGGTGGCACGCTTGCTGAAAACCTCGTCGGTGAGAATAACGAAATTACCGTTATCGATTCAGACCCTACCATACTGCGTGGACTTCAAGACCGACTTGATCTGCAAGTAGTGACTGGTGTGGGGTCACACCCTGATGTACTGCGTAAAGCCGGCGCAGAAGACGCCGATATGTTGATAGCAGTGACCAACAGTGATGAAAGTAACATGTTGGCCTGCCAGGTAGCTTACAGCTTGTTCAAAACCCCTACCAAGATTGCCCGTGTACGTTCTGAGCAATACATCATCTATCAAGAGCAGCTTTATAAGCAGCAAGATATTCCCGTTGATCATATTATTGCGCCAGAACAACTGGTCACTAAAGCCATCAAACGTCTTATTGACTATCCAGGTGCGCTTCAAGTGGTTGAGTTTGCTGACGGTAAGGCGAGCTTGGTTGCAGTAAAAGCCTACTATGGTGGTTTGTTAGTCGGACACGCTCTATCTGCACTTAAAGACCATATGCCTAACGTAGAAACTCGCGTTGCTGCCATATATAGGCGGGGCCGTCCTATTCGTCCATTAGGAACAACCGTGATAGAGGCTGACGACGAAGTTTTCTTTATTGCAGCGACTAAACATATTCGTGCAGTGATGAGCGAGCTTCAAAAGCTTGAGTCTAGCTATAAGCGAATTATGATTGCAGGCGGTGGATTGATTGGTGCAGGTTTAGCCAAAAAGCTAGAGCATAACCACAATGTAAAGCTGATTGAATATAGCCCAGAGCGGGCGAAGTACCTTTCCGCCAATTTAGATAAAACCATCGTTTTCAGTGGCGATGCCTCTGACCCAGAGCTACTTAGTGAAGAAAACATTGAACAGGTAGACGCTTTCATCGCCGTTACTAACGATGATGAGGCGAATATAATGTCAGCAATGCTAGCAAAACGCATGGGGGCACAAAAAGCCATGGTGCTTATTCAGCGAAGCGCCTATGTAGACTTGGTTCAAGGAGGCGAAATAGATATTGCCTTTTCACCTCAGCAAGCCACCATTTCCGCCCTATTAACCCACGTGCGTCGCGGTGACATTGTTAACGTTTACTCGTTAAGACGCGGCGCCGCTGAGGCCATTGAAGCCATTGCACATGGTGATGAAAATACCTCTAAGGTCGTTGGAAAACAAATCGGTGATATTAAGTTACCACCAGGCACCACCATTGGTGCTATTGTTCGCGACGATCAGGTAATAATCGCGCACAGCGACACAAAAATAGAAGCTAACGACCACATTATCTTGTTCTTAGTTGATAAAAAATACATTGGTGATGTGGAAAAGCTGTTCCAGCCAAGCGCTTTTTTCTTTGGCTAGTGCAGTGCATAAGGAAGTGAATTCAACACGCGGATTAATACTAATAACAGTGTTATTAGAGGCGGTAAAATAGCGTTAAAACAAATTTTACGGCACGCACAAAAAGGCGCTACTCATCGCCCTTTCTCTTAACTTGGATGCGCTATGAACTTTCAAATTAACTACGCCAAAACGTAGGAGAAAACAGCACCAGAAGCGAGAACACTTCCAATCGTCCAAATACCATAGCCGTTACCAGGATCCATTTCCCAGCATCGCTAACATCAGCATAATTCGCAGCGACACTGCCAAGTCCTGGACCTAAGTTATTCAACATCGCAGCTGTTGCGGTAAACGCGCTTAGATTGTCGAGACCAGTGGCAATCAAACCAATCATTATTATCACAAAGACCACAGCATAAGCCGAGAAAAACCCCCACACGGCCTCCACGACTCTATCAGGCATCGCTCGGTCACCGAGCTTTACGCTGTACACGGCTTTAGGATGAATTAGCCTGTCAACTTCTCGCTTACCTTGTAAGAAAAGTAAGCACACCCGTACGACTTTTAAACCGCCACCCGTTGAGCTTGCGCACCCACCAATAAAGCTAGAAAAAATAAGCATGATGGGTAGAAACGTTGGCCACACAGAGAAATCTGTTGTTGCAAAACCTGCCGTGGTGCTGATTGACACCGCTTGAATCATAGCTTGGTCGAGAGCTTGCTCCGCTGAACTATAGTAGCCTGAAAGCGTAAGCACTAAAAAGCAAATGCCGATAAGCGACGCTTGAATAATAAAGAACGCTTTAAATTCAGGATCTTTAAAGTAACCTTTTATTGACCGTGAGCTCACCGCTGCATAATGGAGCGAAAAGTTAAGCGCTGCGATAAGTAAAAAGACCGTACAGACTACATTTACTACAGGGCTGTTAAAATAACCCAAGCTGGCGTCATGATTTGAAAAACCACCAATAGCGACGGTGGAAAAGGCGTGGCAAATAGAGTCAAAAACACTCATCCCTGCTAGCCAATATGCACCAGCACATGCAATAGTGATTGAAAGATAAATGTACCATAAATGCTTTGCTGTATCGGCTATGCGTGGTGTCATCTTATTGTCTTTCACAGGGCCCGGCGTTTCAGCTCGGTAGAGCTGCATGCCCCCCACACCTAAGATAGGCAGAATTGCTACGGCAAGTACGATGATACCCATACCACCTAGCCATTGTAGCTGCTGCCGGTAAAATTGTACTGAGTGCGGCAGAAAGTCTATTCCCTCTATAACCGTTGCGCCAGTGGTTGTTAAGCCTGAGAAAGACTCAAAGAAAGCATCGGTTATTGTCATACTTGGTTGTTCTAGCAAAATTAGCGGGATTGCCCCCACACTGGCTAGTACTGTCCAGAAAAGCGCAACGATAAGGAAACCTTCACGGGCCCTTAAATCATTTTTTTGCTGACGATTGGGATACCACAGCGCCATACCGCCAATAACGCACAATATAAATGCGAGGGTGAAAGGAAGGCCGCTGCCATCTTGATAAACTAACGACACGATAGCAGGTGGGATCATGGTTACGCTAAAGAGCGCAATCAGTAATCCAAGTATTCGTATAATGGCACGGTAGTGCATTTTTTATTAAGCCTTTGTTCTTATAACGGCGCAATCGTTTCAGTGTGTCTTTGAACAATACCAAAGAGCATCTCACTCCAAGGCCAATGATTCTTTACTATGCATTTTTTAGCATGTTATGCCGTTTGGGTTGGATGAATGTTTAAAAACACTATCAGAAACATTCATCTCGCTATAGTTTGAGCTTAAGCGATGGTCGAGAGTATAGAGTTTTGATTATAAGGCGATTATCTATACGGGGAAACCTTTGTCTCCCCTTATCACTTTACTATGCAAATACAGATGGTACAGATATCATTTCATGGCAAGGACGGTACTCACCATTTTACTGATACTCGCATGAGCTTCGCTAATGCTATTTGCCATCATGTATGCTGGTGTTGTAACGAGTTTAGCGTCGTTATCTACCACCACTTCATCAACGGCACAATCGACGTGACAAGCACCTAACGCATTTAAGCCCTCAGCTGTATCTTTATCGCTACCTATCGTCATCTTTGTTTGATTGCCATATACTTTTGCGGCAAGCGCTGGTGCAATACATGCGTATGCTGCGGGCTTTTTCGCTCGAGCGAAGGCTTTACAAACGTTGAGTACGTCTTCATTGAACGCACAGTTTTTGCCGTCTACAGCAAAAGTACACAGGTTCTTTGCAGCACCAAAGCCGCCGGGTAAAATAAGCACATCAAATGCATTTACGTTGCATTCAGCTATCGATTTTATATTTCCTCTAGCAATACGCGCTGACTCAACTAAAACATTACGTGTTTCACCTTCGGCAACCTCTCCCGTAAGGTGATTGATTACGTGTAGTTGTTCCACATCAGGTGCGAAGCATTGATAAGAAGCCCCCTCTTGCTCAATGGCTAAAAGCGTTAATACCGCTTCATGCAACTCAGCTCCGTCGAATACGCCACTTCCACTTAAAATCACGGCTACTTGCTTCATATTATTCTCCTAGGCGACATGCCATCTACTTATAAAAAAATTGGCTATTAAACACGCAATTGCTCAAAAAAAGTTCTTAATAATACGTATATACAATGTTAATGGTTATGCTACATTACTTGGCCAACTTGGTTAAACCAAAAATAAACGTTCACCAAGTTATCCACATAAAATGGAATGTTTAGTAGCAGGTATGCTGTTTTCACACCTTTGTCTCATTCCCTTATTTTTCTTGATTTGAAAGGTGATCTTTAATTTGACAAAGATCATCTGGATCACTGTGTCTTAAACTTTAGATCACAATGTTATCCACAGGCTAATAACGATCCGCTCTCCATCTTAATCTTCCTTCATTATATGGCGATCTAATCAAGGCTGTGGCATCCTTGCGCTCATATTGTATATTGGAAAAACGTCATCTATGCCTGACTCTAAAAAGCCCCCATTTATTCTTGTCGATGGATCGTCATATCTATTTCGCGCCTTTCACGGGCTTCCGCCGCTGACAAACTCAAAAGGTCAAGACACAGGTGCTATTTATGGCGTTGTGAACATGCTTAAAAGCTTGATCAAACAATACAATCCTACCCATATGGCGGTAATTTTTGACGCCAAGGGCAAAACGTTTCGCGATGATATTTATAAAGAGTACAAAGCGAATCGCCCTCCCATGCCGGATGAGCTTAGAAGTCAGATCGAGCCTTTACACACCATCATTAAAGCAATGGGCTTACCTGTCATTGTAGAGTCAGGCGTTGAAGCCGATGACGTGATTGGCACGTTAGCAAAACACGCTACTGAAAAGGGTATAGAAACCCTGATCAGTACGGGTGATAAAGATATGGCACAGTTGGTTAACGAACACGTTACTCTGATCAATACCATGACGAACCAGATTATGGACGTTGAAGGAGTGAATACTAAGTTTGGTATTCCACCGGAACTCGTGATCGATTTTCTAGCCCTTAAAGGTGATAAAGTTGATAACATCCCGGGCGTCCCGGGTGTAGGTGATAAAAGCGCCCAAGCTTTGCTAAACGGTATTGGCGGCATTGACGACATCTATAAGAATTTAGATAAGATTGCCGATCTTTCCTTTAGAGGTAGCAAGTCAATGGCTGCTAAAATGGAAGAGTATGAGGAACAAGCTCGCCTTTCCTATACACTTGCCACTATCAGTGTTGATCTAGACTTAGAGTATGATGTCGAAACACTGATGCCTTGCCAGGCAGACAACGAACAGCTTCGCGATCTGTTTGCAGAATATGAATTTAAGCGCTGGCATGCCGAAGTGAGTGCACTGGTTGCGGGGGGTGATACATCAAACACCCCAAGTACAAATGCTAACGATAACGACGACAACGAAGAAGAAAGTGGTTCTTCGCTCTCTGTCGAGATTGATAAGTCAAAATACGAAACCGTACTTGATAAGGACCGCTTTAATGAGTGGGTTGATAAATTAGCGAAAGCCGAATTAATTGCTTTTGATACCGAAACCACCAGCCTGAACTACATGGATGCAGAGATAGTTGGCGTGTCGTTCTGTATTGAAGAAGGCGAAGCTGCTTACGTGCCTGTTGCCCATGATTATCCCGACGCACCAGTACAATTATCAAGAGAATTTGTACTGGATGCCTTGAAGCCTATTTTGGAATCAGACCAAGTAATAAAAGTAGGCCAGCACATTAAATATGATAAGAATGTTTTAGCTAACTACGACATTACGTTAAACGGCATAGGCTTCGACACTATGCTTGAAAGCTATGTACTGAACAGTACTGCACAGCGCCACGATATGGACTCACTCGCCCTCGCCTACCTTGGCCATAAAACGATTCATTTTGAAGAGATTGCAGGCAAAGGTGCTAAACAGCTCACGTTTAACCAAATTAATCTTGATGAAGCTGGGCCTTATGCCGCAGAAGACGCCGATATCACCCTTCGATTACACAATGCAATTTGGAGTAAGTTGAAGGATATTCCTGAGCTTAAAAATCTACTGATAGATGTTGAAGTTCCCCTTGCCTGTGTTCTTTCTCGAATGGAGCAAGAAGGAGTTTTAATTGACAGTCAAAGACTGCGTCAACAAAGCCAAGACCTTGCTACACGTATTGCTGAACTTGAAAACGAGGTGCATGAAGAAGCCGGTGAACCATTTAACCTAGGTTCAACCAAACAGCTTCAGCATGTTCTTTTTGAAAAGATGTCGCTACCTGTAATTAAAAAGACACCTAAAGGCGCGCCGTCCACGTCTGAAGATGTACTACAAGAGCTTGCGCTAGAATACCCACTTCCAAAAAAGATTATGGAATATCGCGGCTTAACAAAACTCAAGAATACCTATACCGATAAGCTACCGAAAATGATCAATCACCGCACAGGTCGAGTGCATACGTCTTATCATCAAGCGGTAACGGCAACAGGGCGCCTTTCATCAACGGATCCTAATTTACAAAACATTCCTATTCGCAATGAAGAAGGTCGTCGCGTACGTCAGGCGTTTGTTCCAAGGGAAGGAAATAAGTTTGTCGCAGCTGACTACTCTCAAATTGAGCTGCGTATTATGGCGCACCTGTCTGGCGATAAAGGTCTTCTAGATGCGTTTGCTAACGGTAAGGATATCCATAAGGCAACGGCTGCTGAAGTATTTGGTGTGCCATTAGAAGACGTGACAACAGAGCAGCGACGCAGTGCAAAAGCGATTAACTTTGGTCTTATTTATGGAATGAGCGCGTTTGGTTTATCGAAACAACTTAATATTCCACGTAATGAAGCACAAAAATACATGGATCTCTACTTTGAACGCTATCCTGGTGTACTTGAATACATGGATTCAACCCGTGAGACCGCAAAAGAAAAAGGCTATGTAGAAACTGTATTTGGTCGTAGGCTTTATTTGCCAGATATTAAAGCAAGTAATGGAGCCCGTAGAAAAGGAGCTGAACGCGCCGCAATCAATGCTCCGATGCAGGGGACAGCAGCAGATATCATTAAGATGGCAATGATTAAGGTAGATGACTGGATAAGAAAAAATGCATCTGACGATGTCACTATGATGATGCAAGTACACGATGAACTGGTTTTTGAAATTAAAGAGGACAAAGTAGATGCTTATGTTTCTACTATTACTTCGCTAATGGAAAGTGCCGCTACGTTAAATGTGCCACTTGTTGTAGAAGCAGGCGTGGGCGAAAACTGGGACGAGGCGCACTAATTCGGTAATTAGATTACAGTTTTAACAGTGAAATGTAAGAATACGCTTCACTATTTGGTAATTTAATTACATAACACCCTTGCCTTTTCTGTGCGTTGTTGTAATATTACGCATGTAGGGTACAGAGGTGAGAAAGCTGTTTTCAAACCTTTGCTTTAACCCCGACAGTTTTGTCGGGGTTTTTTTATGTCTGCAGAAAAGTAATAATTTTTAATTATCAGTGATTTAAAAATTTAAAAATAATTTTTTTAACTTTTTCTGAACTTCTCTATTTCTGGCTACTCTATATCTACGGTTTTTATGTGTTTTCTCTCAGTTTACGCCTCGCACTTCGCGGGGCGTTCTTTTTTCAAACACACGACTTTGTTATCAAGATAGCAAAAGTTATCACTCCCCTTCGCTGTCAGACTCTTCACCACTTTCATTTTTATTTAAACCGAACCATGTATCTAAAATGCGCTCTAGTTCTGGTAAACCATGTTTATTTAGTGACGAGAAGGTTTGTACGGTTACATCGCCCATGAACGCCATTGCGGCCTCACGAGCCATAAGATGCTGTGCTTTTCGCTTGCCGCTTTTTAATTTGTCAGCTTTTGTAAGTAGTGCCAATACTGGTATATCTGACGCTACAGCCCAATGAATAAGGTCTTGGTCTAAATCTTTAAATGGATGACGAATGTCCATCAGCACTACCAAACCTTTAAGCGATTTACGCTTCTGTAAGTACTCGCCCAGTGATGCCTGCCATTTCTTTTTCATTGCCACAGGAACTTTGGCAAAGCCGTAGCCAGGTAAGTCCACTAGACGAAGTTCTTCCTCTAATTCAAATACGTTGATTAATTGGGTTCGACCTGGCGTCTTACTCGTTCTCGCTAAGTTTCTTTGACGAGTAAGGGTATTAAGTGCGCTTGATTTCCCTGCATTAGAACGACCCGCGAAGGCGACTTCAATGCCAGTGTCATTTTTCAAGTGACGAATGTCTGGTGCACTCGTAAAGAATTTTGCTTTGGTGTAGTACGACATCTAGAATAACCTCAACATGCGTCACAACCTTTGGTTTACAGTTATTTAATGAATAAACCAGCTAAAAACCATAGTTTTATCATGGAATAGGTTTTTCTGACGCGTTAAATGTGTAAAATACGCATGATATCACGTATATCACGCGAGCCGTTGGATCCATTTAAGAGATTTATTATGAAAAAACTGTGTTTGTTGGTATGTATGTCTTTAGGTTTAAGCGCGACTGCGATAGCAGAAGGCGATGCCGAGGCAGGAAAAGCGAAATCTGCAGTATGTGCAGCCTGTCATGGCCCTGATGGCAACAGCATGATTGACATGAACCCAAAACTTGCTGGCCAGCATGAGAAGTACATCGTTAAACAATTAACCGAATTTAAGCTAGCCTCTCAAACGGGCGGTGAAGAAGGTCGTAACAACGCTGTTATGAACGGTATGGCTGCTCCTCTTTCAGAACAAGACATGAAAGACTTAGCGGCTTACTTCTCGAGTCAAGAGCCAAAAGCCGGCGAAACACCTGAGCAGTACGTTGAAGCTGGACGTACACTTTACCAAGGCGGCGACGAGTCGAGAGGCGTAACAGCGTGTATCGCATGTCACGGACCGAAAGGTAACGGTATGGGCTTAGCTGGCTTCCCTGATATCAGCGGTCAACACGCAACTTACACAGCCTCACAGCTTAAAGCATTCCGTTCAGGTCAGCGTCATAACGACATGAATGGCATGATGCGTGATATCGCAATGAAATTAACCGATGAAGATATCGAGATTTTATCTAACTATATCGCGGGCTTACACTAAGCGTGACCGTTTTTAAACATTGTTGTTAAAATTTTGTTACCGAAAAAGTTGTATTTTGAAATTATTCGTGTAATCTAACGGCGTAGTTTGTAGGGGCCTTTGAAAACCTACAGGCTAAATAACAAGAATAATAATAAAAATGCAGCATGGAAGACAGGATAAAGAGCCACGAGGGCCAAAAACAACAATACAGCTCTGCTAACAAAAAAAATAAGGGGAGCACAGCTAGGGAAGCCAGATACACATAGATGTGTATAACGGGAGAGGTGTCATTGACACTCATACAATGCAAGGTGATGGTGAAAACCATCACCTTTTTCTTTTTCTAGTACTTCTTAAATTACCCGCTTTTTTATGTCTTGCCCTTTATGTTTAAGCTCTACACCACCGTCTCATTATCACAGTGATAAAAAACGTGACTACCTTCAATGCCACCATTGCAGCTTAGTCTATGTTTCTCCTGATTACTTACCATCTAAAGAGCAGGAAAAACAAGAATATGATCTGCATGAAAATAATTTTGAAGACGAAGGTTACAAAAAGTTTTTAAGAAAGCTTGTGACGCCCTTAACCCCCATTATCAAAGAGTTAAGCAGCGAAGAATTACGAGGATTAGATTTCGGTTGTGGCCCTGCCCCAGTTTTAGCAAGCATGCTAGAAGATGAAGGTATTCAAATGAACACTTACGACCCCTTCTATGCCAATACGCCTCAAGCGCTAGAACAACACTACAACATCATTACGTGTACAGAAGCTATAGAGCACTTTCATACTCCTCATAAGGAATGGGCATTGCTTACCACACTTCTAGCCTCCGAAGGTGTACTTGCCATTATGACAAAACGGGTGATTGATAAAGCGCGCTTTGCTAATTGGCACTATAAGAATGATATAACTCACGTTAGTTTTTTCAGTGTGGCTACCTTCGAGTTTTTAGCGCGTAGAGATGGGTTAGATGTCAGTTTTCCGGAAAACGATGTCGTTTTAATGAGAAAACGCTAGAGCGAAACATCGAATACTTAAACTTGTGTGTATTGATTTTCGACTGCTAACCCAAAGATCAATACGTAGGCACGAATTCGCGCTATAATAGCGTTGTTTTTTCACTCTCTTTGTTATTTGGAAATTATGGCACGTTCAAAGAAATCTCGTAAAGTCGGCTTGATCGGCGTTCGAAAAGATCCTGACTTTAAACCTAGCGAAAACCGCAAATCTGACTCGCCTCGCCCGAAAAAGCACAAAGGCAAGCCTGCTGGTAATCGCCACAATGTTGAACAGAAAAAAGTGACTGGCAAAAAGAGTGCAGAGAATAAAGATCCTCGCCACGGCAGTAAAAAGCCTATTCAGCTCGTTAAATCTGTCACTCCAACACCCGTTCAAAAGAAAAAGTTCGCTACACCAGCACAAGAGTTGGCTGCGCTAGAGGCTGACCAACGCCTATCTGACTTACTCGATAAGCTTGATGACGACAAACCATTGACTCGAGAACAACAGGCTTATGTTGATGAAAAGATGGCCCGTCACCGTATTCTTTGCGATTTACTTGGCATAGTCGAAGAGGACGATGAAGACGATGATATGGATCCGTTTGACGATTTAGACGCTATTAACATTGACGACTTCAAGCATTAATAAGAACGGGAAGAATTCATGCTTTGGGCAGTACTTTCAGGCATAGCACTATTAATTATTGTTGGATTGGGTTTTTATGCAGGTAAGCTGCTGTTCCTTTTGAAACAGCAGAAGGCACGTCAGGAGGCCGCAAGGCAATCTAGGATAGCCAATATCACCGACAGTATTATTGTTATTGCTAAAGCGATGGATCAGCAACAGTGCGATTTATCGGAAGGCGTTATCCGCATAGTGAACTTGCTGAATGCGCTGCCAATTAAAACACCACCAGATTTTAAGGCGCAGTATCCTCAGATTTATGCGCTTTTTGCTGAAATAAGTGGGTTTGCGGTTTTAGAAGAGAGGCAAAAGCTGCCTAAAAGCGAACGTAGAAAGCAGGATGTAGCCCGAGAGCAAATCGAGTCGGAGTACGAGTCAAAAGTGTTAGCAGAGCTTCCTCCTTTGCAAACCTATTGCCAAACACTTATGACAAATAAATAAATCTGTTGGGCACGTATTCTCGTTTTTTGAAAATTGGCCGATGCGCAGACTGCGTGCGGTCAATGTCTTATACCAGTCCGTATAGATAATAGGCAAAACTCTCTCCTTTTATTAACGCTATTGCTCTTCAACGACGTCTGATGAATTGATGTAGCTGATGTCATTTAACAGCGAGCTGGCAAGTTTGCTCATAACAATGGCATTTTACTTCATGATCGTTAACCATACCTACGGCCTGCATAAACGCATAGCAAATCGTTTCACCTACAAAATTAAACCCGCGTTTTTTTAATGCTTTTGACATCGCCTTCGACGCCTGCGTATAGGTTGGCGCTTTCTTGGAATCGCTCCATGCATTGATAACGGTACGTCCCTCAGTGAACTGCCAAATAAATTCACTAAACGGCTGTGTTTCTTCTATGGTAAGAAACCCCTTGGCATTTTTGATAATCGACTCTATTTTCAGCCTATTTCTTATTATCCCACTATCAAGCATAAGCCTATCGACATCGGAAGATCCCATTAAAGCTATTTTTTCAGGGTCAAACTGGTGAAACGCGCGCTCAAAATTCTGCTGTTTTTTTAAGATAGTCAGCCAAGATAAACCGGCCTGTTGACCATCAAGACATAACTTGGCAAAAAGTGCGCGACTGTCCAACTCCGGTACCCCCCATTCGTTATCGTGGTAAACAAGATAGATAGGATCGTTGCTCACCCAGCCACATCGATGTAAAGGTGTTTTTTTGTGTGTTTTCTTTTGGTTTGACATGAATGAAGATTAAATCCTTGCTGTGAACAGGCAATTGGGCTTTATTCGTAACGTTTTTTCACCCTTTACACCTACATACTATGCCTCACAAATTGTATACTATCCCACCTTTATTTTTAGTCAGATAACCAATAAGCAGCGGATGTATGCAGAAATACGATATTAAGACCTTCCAAGGGTTGATCCTTGCGCTTCAAGATTACTGGGCGCGTCAGGGCTGCGTTATTATTCAGCCTCTGGATATGGAAGTGGGTGCAGGTACATTTCACCCTATGACGTTTTTACGTTCTTTGGGTCCAGAGCCAATGAGTAGCGCCTATGTTCAACCATGCCGCCGACCTACTGATGGTCGATACGGCGAAAACCCAAACCGCTTACAGCATTATTATCAGTTCCAAGTAATGCTCAAGCCTTCGCCTGATAACATTCAGGAGTTGTATTTGGGCTCTTTGAAAGAGTTAGGTTTTGATCCGTTAGTTCACGACATTCGCTTTGTTGAAGATAACTGGGAATCGCCAACGCTAGGTGCATGGGGTCTTGGTTGGGAAGTATGGCTAAACGGTATGGAAGTCACTCAGTTTACTTACTTCCAACAAGTAGGTGGGATCGAATGTAAGCCAGTAACCGGTGAAATTACCTACGGTCTTGAGCGACTCGCCATGTACGTGCAAGGCGTAGATAGTATCTATGATTTGGTTTGGACCGACGGCCCTATGGGTAAAGTTACCTATGGTGATGTTTTCCACCAGAACGAAGTTGAGCAGTCGACGTATAACTTCGAACATGCCAACGTTGAAGCCTTGTTTAGAACTTTCGACGAATGCGAAGCAGAAAGCAAAAAGCTGATCGAAAACAACCTACCTTTACCTGCTTACGAGCAAGTAATGAAGGCGTCTCACGCATTTAATTTACTTGATGCCCGTCATGCTATCTCCGTTACCGAGCGTCAGCGCTATATACTTCGTGTTAGAACCTTAGCTAAAGCCTGTGCAGAAAGTTATTACCAAGCGCGTGAAGCATTAGGCTTCCCACTATGTAACAAGGAGGCATAAGCGTGCGTACAGAAAATTGTTTAGTTGAATTAGGTACTGAAGAGTTACCACCGAAAGCGCTAAAATCTTTGGGTGAAGCCTTCGCCACACAGTTTGAATCAGCGCTAACACAAGCAGACCTAGACTTTGGCTCAGTTAGTTGGTTCGCAGCCCCTCGCCGTCTTGCTGTTTATGTTTCAGGCCTTGCCGAAGGTCAAGCCGACAAAGTGGTAGAAAAACGTGGCCCGGCAGTTTCGGCAGCATTTGATGCAGACGGAAATCCTACTAAAGCAGCTCAAGGCTGGGCGCGCGGTAATGGCATTGATGTAGCCGATGCAGAGCGTCTCGTCACTGATAAAGGTGAATGGTTACTTCACAAAGCTCAAGTTCCCGGACAATCAGTTGTTGAGCTACTAGAAGGGCTAATCAACCAGACAGTGAGCAAGCTGCCTATTCCAAAGCCAATGCGTTGGGGTAATTACAATACTCAGTTTATACGCCCTGTTCACACCCTTTGTGTGCTTTACGGTAGCGAAGTGGTTAACGTGTCAGTATTGGGGCTAACAAGCGACCGTGTTGTTCAAGGTCACCGCTTCCATGGCGACGGACGCTTTGAGCTCGATCATGCGGACAACTACGCTTCGGCTCTAGAACAGCAATATGTGCTTGCAGATTTTGAAGCGCGTAAAGATAAAGTACGTCAGCAATTAGAAGACGCAGCGCAAAGCTTGTCGCTTAAACCAGATTATAACGAAGACTTACTTGAAGAGATTGCGTCACTTGTTGAGTGGCCTGTTGTCCTTCAAGCTGGGTTTGATAAAGCTTTCCTAGAAGTGCCAAAAGAAGCCCTTATCTACACAATGAAAGACGACCAGAAATACGTGCCGCTTTTAGATAGTAACGGCGCGCTTTCTAACACTTTCTTGTTTGTTACCAACATTGAAAGTCGCGACCCTTCTCAGGTTGTTTCAGGTAACGAAAAAGTTATCCGCCCTCGCCTAGCAGATGCTGAGTTCTTCTTTAATAGTGATAAAAAGACAACGCTAGAGAGTCGCCTTCAGAGCTTAGAAACCGTGCTGTTCCAAAAGCAGCTTGGTACACTTAAAGAAAAATCTGAGCGTATATCTGCCCTCTCGGCGTTCATTGCTTCGCAAATCGATGCGAATGAAACCCAAGCAGCCCGTGCTGGTCTTCTTGCCAAAACAGACTTAATGTCGAACATGGTGATGGAGTTTCCAGATGTTCAGGGCGTTATGGGCAAATACTATGCGCTGAACGATGGTGAAGAAGCGCCTGTTGCAGAAGCGCTATATGAGCAATACATGCCGCGTTTTGCTGGTGATGCGCTACCTGGTTCAGGTGTTAGCGCATCGGTTGCGCTAGCTGACAAGCTAGATACATTAGTAGGTATCTTTGGTATTGGACAGCTACCGAAAGGTGATAAAGACCCTTTTGCGCTTCGTCGTGCCGCAATCGGTGTTTTACGAATTGTTACTGAGCTATCACTACCGTTAGATCTCGAAACCCTAGTAGGTAAAGCTATCGATGTATATGGCGATAAGTTAACCAATACTGATACCCAAACACAGGTTGTTGATTTTGTACTAGGTCGCTTCACTGCGCTTTTACAAGATCAAGCTATCGCCATTGACGTGATTCAAGCCGTGGCTGCCCGTCGTCCCACCAAGCCAGCTGATTACTTAGCCCGCGTTCATGCCGTAGATAAGTTCAGAGCATTGGATGAAGCTGAAGCACTAGCCGCCGCTAATAAGCGTGTAGCAAACATTCTTGCTAAGCAAAATGTAGAAGTGACAGATACTGTTAATATTGATGAATCACTATTAGTAGAAAATGCTGAAAAAGCGCTTTATACCGAGCTAAAAGCGGCACAGAAGGAAGTTCAAAGCGCTGTGCCTACAAAAGACTATACGCGCATATTAACTGCCCTCGCTACGCTGCGTAATGTAATCGATAATTTCTTCGATAACGTAATGGTAATGGCGGATGATGAAGCGGTTAAAAATAACCGACTTGCTTTGCTGTCGCTTTTAAGGCAACTTTTCCTTACTACCGCAGATATTTCAATTCTCGCGAAGTCATAAGTAAGCTAGTAAACGTTATTTCGTCTAGGACTACAAAAGACAAAAGGCCTAGCTTCAATGTTGGGCTTTTTCATAAATGGAGACGCTGTGAAAAAGTTATTAACTATTGCTTCTATGTGCATCGCTCTCTCTGCATGTTCAAGCAGTGGAAGCTTTAAGATCCCAGAGATAGCACCGGATGTCCCTCGCATTCAGTTTGAAAACATGTTTCTTAGAGGTGTATTTAACTGGTGGGAAGCCGATGCGAGCTACAAGTTCAAACGCTCAAGCTCAGGTTGGACTGTTGACGTTGAGCTCATTGCTGACGGCCAACCCTACGACTTTAGATTGTCAGATGCTAAATGGACGCCCTCACAGAGCTGTGGCGGCAAATATAAGGGTCAACCCGTAATGTTAGGCTCTACCGTTTATTTGGTCTGTGAGCAGGGCTCAGAGAACCTGCAATTCACCCCCTCTTCCACGGGAACCTATCGCTTTACGGCAACAGCGGCAAGTGCGGGAGAAGTCGCTTTGGTTGTTTCAAAGTTATAAACCCAATTAAGCTTTGGTAGAAAATTGACATATGCGTGAAAGGTTTCGTTTAAATAACCTTTCACGCGTTAAACGTGAGTGCTTAGAAAAATTCCATTTCAAGCTCGGCTAGTGCCATTACATCGTTATCGTTCTCAACGAAATATAAATCATATTTCACATCATCTAAGAAGACCTGCAAATAGTCGTCATAGCCCATAACTTCATCACCATACAATGCCATTATTTCTGAGCTAGGCTGTCCGCTATAATATTTCCCAAACTTCCAGTCTTGCAACTTTTCCTTATTTCTAAACACACTTTCATAAACAGAAAGTTTACTTAATTTTCCATAACTAAAGTTCAGTACAAGATTGTTACTATAAACTTGAATCACGTCGCCATTATCGGCATAAGCGTCATACACTGGCTGAAAGCCTTGTTCATTTAAACGCTCTAGAGTTATTGGTTCATCAGTTTTTCTTTGATTTTCAATAAACGTAATAACATTGCCGTATTCAGTAGCTGTCTCGCTTTTTCCGCTTGAATTTTTGATGAAGTCAATGTCTGTGTATCCATACTCAAAACCATTAACTAGCCGCTTCTTTTCACCGTTAATAATTTTCACATCTATTACGACGTCTAAGTGCACGCCATCTAGTTCTTCCAGAGACATTCGGTATGTGTTATTTTTTACTTGGTTTCCATTAGGCAGCTGTTTAAGTAGCTTTGCTTTACTTGTTTCATAGCCCACTTTTCCCTCTATTAGCCAGTCACTATTAAACCGATTATCAAAAGCAATAAGATTAGTAAGTGTTGTCGATACCCAGTGATTTTCAGTAGTAATTTTTTTGACTACGCCGTTTTGAGTCACAACCCAAAGATTTCTTCCATAAGAATAAAGCACTGTATTTTCGTCAGCACTATATGTTGACGTTGGTATGCCGAGGATTTTCAACATTTTTCCAGTGGTCTGATTTATCGCTAAGCCAAACACGCCGTTTTCAAGAGAAATGCTATTGTTTTGTAACGCAGGCTGGGACTTATTGATACTTGGTGTACGAGATATAGAAAACTTAATTTCCTCTTCAATGACTAGTAAGGTTTCGTTGGTTTTACCTTTTGCCTTAATCACCGTTTTATTTTCATTATCAACAATTTCGTATTTAGTTTGACCTAAAGCAGTGTCTATTCGAAGCGTGAGCACAATTACGCAGATTAACGCAATTACTGGTACTTTCATTAGAATTCCTTTTTATTTGAGTATCGTTTTTAACGCCTAAGTGCTACCTCAGCATCATGGCTCCTATATTGTTCGCCAACCGCATTGATTTCGTCTCTGTATTCCCTTGCGTTTTCAGGGTGCCTTAACAACTCTGAAAGGCGCACTTCTACATTAGCGATCATTTTCCTTAAAGCATAATGCTCAAGTTCGTCTACTTGCCCCAGGAAAATAGCGATATCCTGTAAATGAGATAAACAGCAAGTGGTAATATCAACGCTGTACTGCTTAGCTAAGAACTTCACCATTCCATCGCTCGTCGCGCTGCTATTACTGCTCAATGGCTGCAATGGCATATCTGCAATATTTTTTTTAAACGTCACCGTAGTGTCTACAGAAAGGTTGAGCAACTTAACTGCTTCTAATCCTGCATTGCTAACATAGTTACCTATTCGATTATTGAGAGCGGTTAAGCTCTCGCTTTGTAAGTCAATTTTTGAATCGATATATACTTGCTTAGCGTGAAGTGCAATTTCGCTTGCATAAGAAATGTGGTTTAAATCTTCTAGAAAAACACCGCTGATTTTGGTGTCAAGAATGGTGTTTGCTTTGTTTATGAGCGCCGACTGTGCTTTTTGTGCTTCTGAAAATCGAATTTGAGATTCTGTTTTTCCTGCTTGCTTTGAGCAGCCTATTAACAAAAACACAAGTAAAAAGGTAAGAATTGAACGCCCTGTCATAAATCTATCCCTGTCGAATTTAGCAAATATTAGTATACGCCGTCATTCTGTAAATTAAGATTAATACAAATCTTAAACTTTTGTCACTTCTTATCTCTTAATTTGAGCATATTTCTGGATACAAAAAAGCGACTCTCTCGAGTCGCCTTTATAAGTACATGAACCTTGTGGGATCTCATAATCCTTGCAAAAAAGAACGTCCGTTTTTAAAGGCGTTGCGCGAATAATGAGAATTTTTCAGAATCCGAAATTCTCATAATCTCTTCTAAATTCCGCGAAAAATCTCATAATTACTTATAAAATCATAGGGAAGTTATGTTACGTTCGAGCTTTCCCTGATACCACTGATTTTTGCCGTAACCAGTTCGTCGAAAGCTTGTCCCTAAGCGACCCCTTTGTACGTGTTGCCGACATTCACAATTCCGCCTATCCAACATAAACCCAAACCTGATTATCAATGCCTCAATTTGAATGTCCGCTTTTTAGCCCATAGCAGACTAATTTAACCATCCGTAATTACTAAGACTTCACAGTAACACGCAGCAAAAATAAGAATAATTTGCTTGCAGCCCTTGCAGTGTGTGGTTTTTGTTGCAAATTAGGGTGTGTAGTTACTGAGAAGTCCACAACTGAGTGTGAATAGTTTTCTTACCTTACCAATTGTTAATTTTGTAGTCACATTCTGGTAATCCACCCTCCTGCACAATGAACACTATGATAAACATACGGGTGAACATTATGTTGGATACTACTCCAAACGACCGTGCTAAACACAAAGACCTTTCCCAAGGGCTTGCTTCTTTTTATAGCAATTTGAGTCTCAGTGTTTTGCCACAACTGAAAGTTCTATATAGCGAAGACATTGTTTTTATAGATCCTGTTGGGATACATAAAGGCCTCTCATCACTGACTCATTATTTTCAGCGGTTACTCGTTAACTGTTCCCAATGTCGTAGCCTGATTTCATCACTGTTTATCGATAGTGATGGTGGGTATATCCAATGGTCTATGACATTCGCTCACCCTCGATTGAATAACGGCAATGAATTGGAAATTAACGGCATTAGCGTGCTCAAGATTAAAGATAACAAAATTACTTATCAGCGCGACTTTTACGATATGGGCGCGATGATTTATGAGCACCTGCCAGTTATAGGAACAATCATTAAATTTCTACGAAAGAGGATGGCATAAGATGAATGAAATACTCATTACAGGTGCAAGTTCAGGTATCGGCTTGGCAACTGCAATTAAAGCAGCGAAAGATGGATGGCGGGTCATTGCCTGTGGACGCAATCAACAGCGGCTAGATGAGCTTGCAAGCCAGCATGAAAACATTAGAACGCTTGCGTTTGATATAACCGATGAAAATGCCTGTAAAATTGTTTTAGGGAAACTGTCACCCGACGTGGTGCTCTTAAATGCAGGCACATGTGAATATGTTGATGTAGATGATTGGCGACCTGCTATGTTCAAGCGTGTCTTTGACGCCAATTTCTTTTCTGTCGTTTATTGCATTGAAGCATTGTTGCCGAATTTAAAAGCAGGCAATCAAATCGTATTTGTAGACTCTTTAGCCCGGCTGTTGCCATTTACTAAAAGCCAGGCTTATGGCGCAAGCAAAGCTGCTTTATTTTATTTAGCAAAAACCATGGATGTTGACCTTAAGGAAAAGGGCATTGTTGTTAAGACTGCCTCTCCAGGTTTTGTCAAAACTCCCCTGACAGATAAAAACACATTTGACATGCCGATGAGTATCACAGCTGATGAAGCGGCTGTATCCATATTAAAAATCATTAATGGAAAAAGTCGAACTGGCTATTTCCCTACAGTATTTGCACTGATCGTACGAGCGCTTGGTTCTATCTTACCAATGTCGCTACAGGTGAAACTTTGCGGATTCTTGGCTACTTCGGCCGCAAATCAAGAGGCGTCAAAAGCATGAATACTTACAACAACTTTCATAATTTTTTGTGGTTCCAGTCAATATGGTTTATCGCAATTTTAGGTGGACAGCCTCTCGAGTGGGCGCTTGTCACACTGATTGCGAGTCATCTGTACTTCTGCAAAGAATGGATAACCGAACTTAAACTCATGGCATTCTGCGTAACTATTGGAGTAGGCATTGATGGTGTAAATACCTGGTTTGGGGTCTTCGAGTTTAACAATGAATCACAGATCACATTGATACCGATTTGGTTAGTGGCTATTTGGTGCGGTTTTATCGGTACATTGCGTCATAGTTTACGCTTCATGACAACAAAACCCTGGCTTATCACTTTGGCCTCGGGGATATCTGCGCCATTGAGCTACCTCGGAGCAATGCGCCTAGGAGCAGTGGAATTTCCGCTTGGTGTTTGGACTACGAGCATTCTTATTAGTATTTCATGGATGCTGATGATGCCTATATTTCTATTCATTTTAAGAACAATTGAGGACGAGGACCTTACCCTTGATGCCCCTCAAATCAGCAACGAACAGTCGTATACAGTTAACAAACAAATTCAAAATTAACAATACATTGGAGGTGACAATGCTAAGTCGTATTAATATTTTAAAGTCCCTGCTAGCAACAGTTTTGTTTATTGGCCAGATATCAATATCAACAGCCTCACAGAGCGACGGTTTGCAATTATTAAAACAAGAAAATTTAGTCGGTGAAGCGCGAATGACCTATCTATTTTGGGATGTGTATGATGCAAAATTATTCGCTCACGATGGTCAGTGGCGAGTAGATGAGCCTTTTATTCTTGAGTTAAATTATTTGCGAAGTTTAAAAGGCAAATCAATTGCGGAACGCTCTATCGAAGAAATACGCGATCAAGGATTCGACAACGAAGTGAAGCTAAATGAATGGTTGATTACGCTAGTTAAAATTTTCCCAGATGTTGATGAGACCAGCACAATTAAAGGTGTTGTGGATGAAAAGCGCAGTACTCGGTTTTATTTGAACGATGAGTTAATCGGAACAATCGAACAACCTGAATTTACTACTCAGTTTTTTAATATTTGGGTTGGTGAAAAAACCTCGGAGCCTAAATTACGTAAAAAACTCTTAGGGCTATCTTAAGGAGGCTGAAATGAAATTGTTATTGATTACTTTTGTATTTTTATCACTGACAGGCTGCGCAGTGTCTATAGATGGCAATCGTTACACTGACCAACAACCTGACTTTGACCTTAAGGCGTTTTTCGATGGTGAAGTAAAGGCTTGGGGCATAGTTCAAGATAGAAGCGGAAACCTAGTACAACGATTTGAAGTAGATATCATCGGTACGGTAGACGGCAATACCCTAACGTTAGATGAAAAGTTCTACTATTCAATTGGTGAAGGACCAACTGAAAGAGTGTGGACGATTAACGAATCTTCCACTGGTGTTTTTTCTGGCTTTGCGACTGATATTCCCGGCCCAGCGTCAGGGCGGGATTATGGAAACGCTGTGCTATGGAGTTATGAAATGGACTTGCCGGTTGGCGATACATCTTACGTCGTAAACTTTGAAGACTGGATTTGGGCTTTCGATGAAAACACGATTGTTAATCGGTCTTACATTAAAAAGTTTGGGATCGTTATGGCAGAGGTGACTATCTTTATGAGGAAAGCCTAAGTCATTCTCAATAATCGAACAGTTGGCGAAAACCATTCGCCAACTGTTCTTATTGAAGAAACGTAATTTGACAACAAAGTCCGGAATCAGACATTTCATTATCACTTAACACTAATTCTGCCTCATGCAGCTTAACAACAGCGGCAACCATAGCTAAACCCAGGCCATTTCCACTCGATGCACGGCTTTTATCTACGCGAAAAAAACGACTTGTCACACGCTCTTTGTTTTCGTCAGATACACCAATTCCGGTATCACAAATGGAGAACACTGTTTTATTGCCATCTTGTGTTAAAGATACGGTTATTTTGCCTTTGTGTGGTGTAAACTTAATCGCATTGTGAATTAAATTTCCAAAACACTGGAATAACAAATCTCTATCAGAATATACCTGAGCCTCTGCAATGTTCGAATCGACTTGAATCGATTTTTCTTCGGCGACTGGCGTATACATTTCAACAACATCATTTGCAATTACACCAATATCCCGAACTTCGAACGCACTTTTTTGCTTTTCCGACTCTATATCGGCAATGCGAAGTAAACCACTGAAAATAGATAAGATATTGTCTACCTCACCTAACAAGAGCTCTCGTTTCTCGGGCTGAGCAAATGCTTCGATATCCTGTCGCAACCTAGCTAGCGGAGTTCTTAGATCATGCGCGATGTTGTCGGAAACGGATTTTATGCTGTTAAGCATTTCTTCCAATTCATCTAGCATTTTATTGAGTACGATAGACAGTTTACTTAAGTCATCCCATGAACTTTCCACAGGTAATCGTTCGGAAAGGTTTCCTGAGGCGATAATGCGGTCAGTCGACTCTGCAATTCTATTAAATCGAATTACAACGTAATAGCCTAATGCAATGCTTAACGCGGAGACGAGAAACAGAATCAGGATCATTAACCAACCAAATGTACCGGCAACCCAAAGTGCAATTTCGATGTCGTCTATGTTTCTGCCAACCAAAAGTTCACTACCGTTGGGGAGCGTTCTAATAATGGCCATTATGTCGTAATGTTCACTGCCTATGCGGATACTTTTTGTATTGCTGTCAAGTAACTCATGGGCAATGTCAAAAAAGACGAATTCTCCTTTTTGGGGTTCTGAAAACACCTCTGGCCAGTTGGGAACGTTGCCTATTAACAGAGACGATACTTCAGGCTTAAGAGCATAGAAGTAAGCATTTTCAGGATCTTTTGTTTTTTCTCGTATCGAGTCTTCCAGGGCCTCAAAACCGACATGCTCGAATGTTTTTTGGAGAAGAGTAATTTCAGAATTAATTGCGTCTTTTGACTCTTTGAGCAATGCATTTTCGCCAGCCATAACAACGAAATATAAAACAAAGAACACACCAACCATTAACAAGGTTGAAAAAAATAGTCCGACTATAAAACTGGAGCTTTGTCTGAACTTACCAATCGTGTGCATTAATCACCCTGTGCAATGATGTAGCCTGCTCCACGTTTGGTCTGAATAAGTGGGGTGTCATGTCCTTTGTCTATTTTATTGCGTAGCCGGGAAATATGTACGTCGATAATATTGGTTTGAGGATCGAAATGATAATCCCAAACATTTTCTAAAAGCATGGTGCGTGTAACAACCTGCCCCTTATGCTTAAGCAAGTATTCCAATAACGTAAACTCTCGAGATTGCAGCTGTATTTCTTCGCCATTTCTAATGACGGTTCGAGCGAGCAAATCGACCTCTAAGTCATTCACTCTCAAAACAGTTTCTTTTTCAGTGGATTTGGTTTGTCTATTAGATAAAACCTCAAGCCTAGCCATTAGCTCCTCAAAGGCAAATGGCTTGGTCATGTAATCGTCAGCTCCAGCCTTTAAGCCCAAGACTTTATCTTCAACTTTGCCTTTCGCACTTAGGATAATGGTAGGCGTATCGATTTTTGAGGCTCGTAATGCATTGAGAATTGTCATACCGTCAACGTGAGGAACCATCCGATCTAAAACTAATACGTCGTATTTTTCTGTCGTTGCTAAAAAAAGGCCTTCTTTACCGTCATGCGCAACATCTGCAATATGCCCCAGTTCAGATAGACCTTTATTTATATAATTTGCAACAGTGCGATCATCTTCAATAATCAATACACGCATTCATACTGCCTTGTTGTAAGTATTCTGATTTTTTTATGAAATAAAGCATATTAACGGGCTTTAGGCAAAGGTAAGCGGAACTCTCTTTACAACGGCATACCTACCCTTGCCAAGTTTTCTAAAAACGGTATTTCAAGCCGACCCCCACTGTTAGTGGATTATAGTCAAAGCCTGTAACTGTTCCAGTGGCATTTTCTTCTGCCTCTAAGTCGATGGAAGACATTAAGCCGTATCTTACCTCGCCATTCATTGTCAGGTTTTCTGAGATCTTATAATCTGCTCCAACCATCAATTGAAAGCCAATGTCGCCATCTCCAGAATATGAAGACTCAACGCCATTCTGTTCGATATCAATATCGATTTCTTGAGTCCAGCCTATGCCCGCACCAACGTAAGTTTTCCAAGCATTATCTGTAGTAAAATGATAGTAACCGTTAAGGTAAAACATATTCGAAGCATAGTTTCCTTCAAACACCTCACCTGTTGCTGCAAGTGTTGTATCAGTGTCATTTGTGCGGTATTCCCAATATAATTCCACACTAACATTATGGTTATACTGATACCCTAAACCAAGGCCAGCATTAAACCCAGAACTGGTATTCACATCCCATTCGCCATTAAAAGCACCTGCGTCAGAGGCTGTGCCAGTTTGATTTGAAAGAGTGCTGATCCCAAAACTTGGTTTCAAGAACCATCCGCTATCTTCCTGCGCATGCACACTTGCACTCATTGTGAGAGTAATGATGCCTATGGTTACTAGAAGCTTTTTGGCTAGTGTTGATTTGCATTTTTTCATGTTTTGAATTTTCATGATTAAGTATCCCATTGTTAGTTAACGTTGCTTGTTTAAAAATTGGCTTGACGTTATTGCTATCAAGTTACGGATTGATAATAGATGACTGTTGGTTACCACTAGATGACTTGCTAATTACCAATAGTTAATGTTTTATAGGTCTGCCAGTTGGCATAGCATTTACAATGAATATTCTTAAGTTCAACTAGTAATATTTAACGCCTTAACATCTGATAATGGCTCAGGGGCAATTGTAAAATGAGATACGTGTTTGACTGATTACAAACAACAGAATGTAGTGCATAAACTGGAGTGTCTTAATTTCATGCTAACTCCTTGTCTAAGTGGGTCGCTGAACACTGGCTGTGAGGCAACGAAGTACGTAATTCAACCCGTCATCCCGATGAAAATCAGGATCTGCAGTGTACGCAGGCCGTGTGAAAACTCATATTTATGGTTGCTGTTTCAAATTGAATAATACAGTAATTCTGAGGCCACTATAGTTTTTGAATGAGTGTTTCCACAACTCTCATGTCTTCATTGCAGATATGAGACCGCTAACGCTCATGATATTCATCATTCTTTTGAAGTTGTATGCCAAGACCTGCAAACTTACCTCTGTTTTTACATGTTTTAATGTTCTTGTCAGTAGTTGTTGCGTTCCTGCCCATTGCTTTATTGTGCCAAAGGGATGTTCGACGGTTTGATGCCTCAATGTCATTGCGTTTGGCATGTTTTTGTAAGCTTGTGCCACGCGTTCAACATGCTCCTCATCATCGAGTCTTCGGATCCGTCTTCCTGCTGGTGATGTTGTGCACCGCGATTTCATAGTACAACCTTTGCAGGTCATGACCGACATGTAAGCGCGTAGCGGTTTTCCTTTGTCAGTTGAAACAAAGCTAAACGGGATATCTTTGCCAGCAGGACATTCATAGACGTCTTTTTCTTTGTTATAGACAAAGTCTTCTTTGGTAAACAGTCCTTTTTTTCGATTAGCCGAAGTACGGATCTTCGGAACAATTGCAGTAACGCCTGCCTCATGAACAGTCTTAAAGCTCGTGCTGTCGTCATAACCTCTATCAGCAAGAATGGTAATGTCTTGTTTACCTAACGCTTGTTGCACATGCTGGCTCATCGGAACAAGCTGATGTCTGTCACTTGGGTTATTCGTCACATAGTGGGCAAGTATCAAGTGGTGTTTGGTGTCGACAGCCGCTTGAATATTATAGCCAACTAATACGCCTTTATGCTTTAGTGCCATTCGCCTGCTGTCGGGGTCGATATAGGAGATTTGTTTGTCGGGTAAGGTTTCCAATTCTTGCTGTATTGTTTTTTCGCTTACCAGACGTGCTTGCAGTTTAGCGAGCTTGCCTTTCACTTTTTCTGCGTCTTCAGTGCGGGACTGGCGGTCTGCTCTATCGAGCTCCATAAGATAATTGGCAATATCTTTTTCGGTCGTTTCGATACACGTCTTTATCAAACCACGTGAGTAGTTCTTAGCGAGATTGTTAACCGCTTTGAATTTGGTGCCGTCAATAGCCACGATGGCATCCGTAAACATATTGAGTTCACGGCATATCAACACAAAGCGCTTACATACTTGTTGTATCGCGTTGCCGTTGTCACGTCTGAAATCAGCAATCGTTTTAAAATCTGGGGTAAGACGCTCAACCAGCCACATTAACTCGACATTACGCTGCGTTTCTTTTTCTAAACGTCTGCTTGATTGAATGCGATTAAGATAACCATAAAGGTAAATCTTGAGCATGGTTGCCGGAGAATAGCTTGGCCTACCTGTTTTGGCTGGTTGGCAACGTGCAAAACCCAACTCAGCTAAACCCAATGAATTGATAAACATATCGACTGCACGAATCGGATTATCTTCATGGATGTAGTCATCTAAAACTTCGGGGAACAGCGTGCTTTGTGTTCGGCTTTGGCCTTCGATAAATCTCGACATGTGATTGAAACCTATCAATTTTTTGATGGTTTTATTGTACCAATTCAGATATCAATTGAGGATCGATACTTAAGACCGATTGATCATATAAAAAGTCTGCTTAGACCAAAAGGTGATCAATAGTTTTCACACAGCCTGTACGTGAAGCTGCCGTACGGTAGTAGTCAGCTCAGCTGCGAAGATGAACGAAAGCTGGTGATTAAATTAATTAATTAGTCCTAAATAGCTGTTCAGGGTATGCGGCTGTTTGTAATCTGTTTCGGTTTGTTTTTCATTAACCACCTCTAAGTCTTTCCACCTAATGAGATATTCAAAATCGCACACATCATAACGGCCTTTGGCGATGATTATTGTCTTCTGTTGACTACCAAATTTCACCACACTTCGTGAGAAAGTTTGCCTTTGAAAACTCATGGCTTTCTTTATGATATTGATAAACTTCTCGCATTTTATTGAGCACCTCCTGTTCCAAAAAGTAAGGAAAGCCCCCTGAATTAGCAGTCCTTCGTAAAGCATATCAATATTGTGCTCATGAAATGTAGTGAATCGCCTGTAGCCCTCTTTATCACAGCTTGCCAAATAATTTTTAAGAAGCACTTCTGTTACTGCTATTTCAGGTTGAGCACCTGTAATCTTAGCCTCTAAATGTGTCCTCTCTTTTAGGTACTGACCTGTTAAAAAACTCAATAGCAATAGACAAGAAAGGATAAAATATTTAAGTTTCACAAACAGAGCCAATCAAATAAGAAATAGTTAACTTGCTTTATCGGGATTTTTTACAATAAGACAATGTCACCAGTCCATTTGTATGAGTTATACGAAGAGAAAGCGTGCAGGGCTGAAGGACGAAGAGCAGATATACAACATCACTGCTTTGAAGTTCGGTTCAGGTGTATAGTAGATATGGTAAACAAAGCCTATAGCGATTGAGTGTTTCTGATACATGCCAGAAATCCAGTGCCGCAAACCTAACTGTCCGCTTTGTCTGAAGCTGCCCCTCGCACCAATGACAATGACGGGCTGCAATTCGCTCAAACCTCTCGAACGTTTCCTGTAGCATAAACCTCTGCAACACTTCACCAACAAAGATTGCGGCCCGCAACGCGCTCCCTCTTCAAAATGTATATTCCAGGAACCTATGCTTTTTGAGACTTTTTTGGATCAAAGGCCTGCTATTCATACTTTTTAAAAAATAAAAAAGGCGTAAATAAAAAACGCCTTTTGCATTAATTATGAGAACTCATGGAAACAATGTGAGACAAATTGGAAACAATTATGAGAACCCACAATAGGTTTACACGTCCAAGTTTTCTACTTTAAGCGCATTGGCTTCGATAAACTCTCTGCGAGGTTCAACTTGATCGCCCATCAATGTTGTGAACAACTGGTCACAACCAATGGCGTCTTCGATTGTCACCTGAAGCATACGACGGCCTTCAGGATCCATCGTCGTCTCCCATAGCTGTTCTGGGTTCATTTCACCTAACCCTTTATAGCGTTGAATATACTGACCACGTTTTGCTTCGTTCATTAACCAATCAAGTGCTTCTTTAAACGACTCGACAGGCTGCTTGCGTTCACCACGTTGAATGTAAGCATCGACACCCATCATATCGTTAATCGCCAAGTTAAGCGCTTTAAGGCGTTGATATTCTGACGACTCGATAAACTCATGATCGATATTATATTCATAATCAATACCGTGCATGCGCATGATTATCGTAATGTAGTATTCGCTTAGTTCAGCGTCATTACGAATTTCATAGCGATATGTTGCACCGTCATTTTCACGCTCTGTAAGCTGTTCAACAAAGTGTTTAGCAACATGCTCCAGTGCGCTTTGGTCTTTAAGGTCTTCTAAGTTAAGGGTTGGCGTGTAGAGCATTCTGTAAAGAATAGATGAAGGCATTAAACGCTTCATACGATTTATCATCTTCTCTGCAGACTGATACTGTTTAACAAGATTTTCTAAGCCAACACCGCTAATACCTGGGTCATCATCGCTAGTATGCAATGATGCACCGTCGATAGCGATTGAAGTAAGGTAATTTGTTAAGGCATCGTCATCTTTAAGATATTGCTCTTGCTTGCCTTTCTTTACTTTATATAGCGGTGGCTGTGCAATGTATACATATCCACGCTCGATGATTTCAGGCATTTGACGATAGAAGAACGTTAGTAGAAGCGTACGAATGTGAGACCCATCCACGTCAGCATCGGTCATGATAATGATGCTGTGATAGCGCAGTTTATCAGGGTTATATTCGTCACGCCCAATACCACAACCTAGTGCCGTGATAAGCGTTGCAACTTCTTGTGAAGAAAGCATCTTGTCGAAACGCGCTTTTTCAACGTTCAAGATTTTACCTTTAAGTGGCAAAATTGCTTGGTTCTTACGGTTACGACCTTGCTTTGCAGAGCCGCCCGCAGAGTCACCCTCCACTATGTAAAGTTCACTTAATGCAGGGTCTTTTTCCTGACAGTCGGCTAATTTTCCAGGTAAACCTGCTAAATCTAGAGCGCCTTTACGGCGAGTCATTTCACGCGCTTTTCGAGCAGCTTCACGAGCACGTGCTGCATCTATAATTTTGCCCGCAATTATTTTACTCTCAGCAGGGTTTTCTAATAGAAACTCTGCCAGTTTTTCATTCATTGCGGATTCAACCGCTGGGCGAACTTCAGAAGAAACCAGCTTATCTTTGGTCTGTGAACTGAATTTAGGATCTGGAACTTTTACCGAAACAACCGCTGTTAGCCCCTCTCGAGCGTCGTCACCGCTTGCGTTCGTTTTCGCTTTTTTATTCAGCCCTTCTTTTTCCATGTAGTTATTTAACGTACGTGTTAATGCACCACGGAAGCCAGCTAGGTGAGTGCCACCATCTCGCTGTGGAATATTGTTTGTGAAACAGAATACATTTTCTTGGAAGCTGTCATTCCACTGCATTGCAACTTCTACTGCAATACCGTCTTCTTGCTCACTGCTAAAGTGAAATACCTTTTGATGGACTGGTGTTTTTTTCTCGTTCAAGTACTCAACGAATGCTTTAATACCGCCTTCATACATGAAGTGATCTTCTTTGCCATCGCGTTCGTCTTTTAAGCGAATAGACACACCCGAGTTAAGAAACGATAGCTCGCGAAGACGCTTTGCCAAAATATCATAGTGATACAGCGTATCTGTAAAGGTGTCAGAACTAGGCCAAAAACGGATCATTGTGCCCGTTTTATCACTGTCGCCAGTTACCGCTAGTGGAGCCTGAGGCACGCCATGAGCATATTCTTGCTCGTGTGCTTTTCCACCGCGACGAATTCGTAATTTCAATCGGCTAGACAGTGCGTTTACAACCGACACACCTACACCATGAAGACCACCAGACACTTTATAGGAATTGTCGTCGAACTTACCGCCTGCGTGTAGAACGGTCATAATAACTTCTGCAGCAGACACCCCTTCTTCAGGGTGCAGTTCTGTTGGTATGCCTCGACCATCGTCAGACACAGAAACTGAACCATCACTGTGAATGAGCACAGTAATTTCAGAACAGTGTCCAGCCAGTGCTTCATCGATAGAGTTATCGACCACCTCAAAAACCATGTGGTGTAACCCGGTACCATCATCGGTATCACCGATATACATACCAGGGCGCTTTCTTACGGCATCCAATCCTTTAAGTACTTTAATACTGGACGAGTCGTAGTTGTTCTCTGCTGACATACTAGCTTTTACTCCTCTTTCACGCTTCCATGTTCCACGTGAAACATTTTCTTTTCGTTATATTTTTGTATAAAAGCGAGTTGCGAGGATTCTATTGCAGTAACGAAAACCTGCGTATCCATTTCGAGCAACCCATCAATAAATTGTTCTCTTTTATCTGCATCTAATTCAGCACCAACATCGTCTAGTAAAAATATACTTTTTCGATTTGTAGCAGAATTAAAAAGCTTAGTTTGGGACATTTGTAGCGCCGCCACAGCCATTCTAAGCTGCCCTCTTGATAAAAGCTCCTGGGCATTGACGCTGTTAACTTTAAGTCTTAAATCGGCTTTATGAGGCCCAGAAGAGGTATGTCCTATTTTACCATCATACTCACGTTTTTTAACCAAGCTTTCTGATAAACACACATCTTTTTCCCACCCTCTATAGTAACTTAATTCGACATCGAAGTTTGGAAGAAATTCACGGGCATATTCTTTAAAGATTGGGGTAAGTCTATCAACGTATTGACGCCTCTTGTCCGTTAGCGCTTCCCCGAGTTGGACGAACTGCGACTCCCAATATTGATTCTCCGCCGCGTTCAAATTAGCCATTTGTTTC
Organism: Alteromonas sp. KUL150; assembly: GCF_009811475.1. NCBI lineage: Bacteria > Pseudomonadati > Pseudomonadota > Gammaproteobacteria > Alteromonadales > Alteromonadaceae > Alteromonas > Alteromonas sp. KUL150. The sequence continues at coordinate 49,320 of NZ_BLIJ01000039.1, read as the reverse complement.
AAAAGCGCATTTCTATGTTTTAGAAACTTTGAATACTGATTAGCCAACAATTGAAACTCATGTTCCACGTGGAACAATCCCCAATCTAGAAACCGACGACGCTCCGAAGGAGAGCCGATAATTAAATCTGTGCTTTGAGGTGTGAAAAGCTGAAGCGGCACTAAGCTAACTAAATCAGAAAGCTTGTTTGAATGCGCACCGTTGATACTGCATATAAAAGATTCCGTGCGACCTCGCTTAATACCCAACTTAAGCGACTCTGTTTCCTCTGTTTTACAAGAGGCAAAAACGCTAAAGCTATCTTTATCATTTTGGATTACAGATCCGTGCTTATTTGTTCTAAAGGAACGACCAAAACCAAGATAGTATAGCGCTTCTATCAGCGACGATTTTCCACTGCCATTCGCACCTTTTATAATTGTTAAAAGTGGCGACGGGGAAAAATTGACAGAAGATAGATTACGAAATTGTGTAATCTGGACACGGTCCAGTTTCATGAGGTCACACTGAAAATAAAAAGAAGCGATAAACATTTGTTGTTAATCGCTTCCTGAGATAAGACACTAAACAATATTGAATTTACTAAATAGCCTATGAAATAGCATGCATTTATTTGCCTCTAAAGACGCATCGGCATAATTACATACAAAGCAGCATCATCAGCGTCATCTTCAATCAAAGCACTAGCATTTGAATCAGACAAACTTACTTTCACGCCATCAGCCCCTAGTGCATTAAGCACGTCAATAAGGTAGGCAACGTTAAATCCAATCTCTAAATCGTCACCCTGGTACTGAACATCAACAATTTCTTCTGCTTCTTCTTGCTCAGGGTTATTAGCCGTAATTTTAAGTTCGCCTGAAGAAAGATTTAAACGCACGCCCCTAAACTTTTCATTAGACAAAATAGCTGCTCTTGAAAACGCGTCTTTTAAAACCGCTTTACTCGCGATTATTTCTTTATCGCCATTTTGCGGAAGCACACGTCGATAGTCAGGAAATCGCCCATCAACTAACTTTGAGGTAAATATGAAGTCGTTCGAAAAAATACGTAGATGGTTAGCACCAATTTGCACCTTCAGAGATTTATCGTCCTCACCAATGAGGCGTGATATTTCTAACACCCCTTTGCGAGGGATAATAACCTGACGCGATGGAAGCGTGGTTTCGTAATTCAATCGGCAAAGTGCGAGTCGATGTCCGTCTGTAGCAACGGTACGAATAGTGTTTTCTTCAGTCTCGAGCGACATGCCGTTCAGATAGTAACGAACGTCTTGTTGAGCCATTGAGAAACTTGTCGCATCTATTAAACGCTTAAGATCGCTGCACGTTAATTCGAATTCAACTTCGCCTTCCCAATCTTCAAGGTTAGGATAATCATTTGCCGAAAGCGTAGATAGTGTATAGCGACCTCTCCCTGCACGAATAAGTGCTTTGCTACCATCAAGAGAGAAGTGAATATCTGTGCCCTCAGAAATACCACGAATGATATCGAATAACTTTTTCGCAGGGACAGTAATTTCCCCTTCGGTAAACTCACCTTCTAGTTTTACACTAGAAATTAGTTCGACCTCTAAATCTGTACCCGTAAGCCAAAGTGCGTCTTCACTTACTTTAATAAGCACATTAGAGAGTATTGGCAACGTATGCCTGCGCTCTACTGCGCCAGACACTAACTGAAGGGGTTGTAAAAATTGTTCACGGCTTATAGTAAATTTCATCGCAGTGCTATCTCGCCTCTAAGGTCGTGTTGTTAGGAAGACAAAGTCCTAATGAGGTTCTTATAGTCTTCTTTTATATCATGACTTTCTTCTCTTAGCTGCTGTATTTTTCTACATGCATGTAAAACCGTTGTGTGGTCTCGCCCACCAAATGCATTTCCAAGTTCAGGAAGGCTGTGGTTAGTGAGCTCTTTCGCTAGCGCCATAGCGACCTGACGGGGACGCGCTACACTTCTACTACGTCGTTTAGACAAAATATCAGCAACTTTTATCTTATAATAATCTGCGACTGTTTTCTGAATATTATCAACCGTAACCAATTTTTCCTGCAAAGCGAGAAGATCTCTTAATGCTTCGCGCACGAAATCTATAGTGATAGGACGACCGGTAAAGTTTGCGTTAGCAATAACACGGTTCAATGCACCCTCAAGCTCACGTACATTTGAACGCAAACGTTTAGCGATAAAAAATGCCACTTCATTGGGTAAGTGAATGCGGTTTTCGGCAGCCTTGCGCATTAAAATAGCCACTCGCGTCTCAAGCTCAGGCGGCTCAATAGCAATTGTTAAACCCCAACCAAAGCGCGATTTTAATCGGTCTTCTACCCCATCAATCTCTTTAGGATATCTATCAGAGGTAAGAATAATTTGTTGGTTACCTTCTAAAAGTGCATTAAAGGTATGAAAGAACTCTTCTTGTGAACGCTCTTTATTAGCGAAGAATTGAATATCATCGATAAGCAACGCATCAACACTGCGATAGAAACGCTTAAAGTCCTCAATGGCGTTATTTTGAAGAGCCTTCACCATGTCCTGCACAAATCGTTCAGAATGCATATATACAATTTTTGCATCGCCATTGTTTGCAACAATACCGTTACCCACCGCATGCAAAAGGTGAGTCTTACCTAAACCCGTACCACCATATATAAACAACGGGTTATAAGAACCGCCAGGGTTGTTTGCTACCTGAGTAGCCGCCGCACGAGCAAGTTGGTTAGATTTACCTTCAACAAAGTTGTCGAACTGATAAGTCGGGTTTATGTTGCTCTTATGTTTCATTGCCTCTGGGATCGGGACCACTTTTGGCTGCATAGGTGAACGCGTTGGTTGATTACCATACTGATTTGGATCGTAGCGATCTTGATTCTTAGATCCATGATCTCCGTGATCAACATATTGTCGATTGGCAGAGGCCGGTGGCGGTACTCTATTACTGGGCTCATACTCATTATTATACTGCCCAGACGATTTACCTCCTCCCACCGACGGCGAAGAAAAAGGGGAAGAAGAAGGATTATTAGTATTCGAAGCGGCCTGATTAGGAACGTAGCTATTACTGCTTTGAAGCCCTTGATTACCTGCTAACGAATTTTGGCCGCTGTAACCCGCATTGCCGCCGCTTCCTGTGGACGAAGATACATTTCCACTAGCTGACTGTGTGCGCGCATTACTATGACGGCTCATCACTTCTAAGCGCAACTGAGGCGCATCATTGCCAGCAAATTCTCGCAACAAGCCAGTTATATTATTGAGGTACTTATCTCTTACCCAATCAAGAACAAAACGATTTGGCGCATATAAGGAAACCATACCGCCCTCTTCTTCACAAACAAGCGGTCGTATCCACATACTAAATTGCTGCGTTGGTAATTCCTGACGCAACCTTTCAAGGCATTGGTTCCACAAAGACATAGTACGTAGCTAGCTCCCGTTACTCGCAAGAAAAGCCAACATCGAAAATGCCATATATAGAAAATCAGGCAACAGAAAGCGCCATCAGAGAGAAATAGCGTTGGAAGTGTTGGGTAACAGCGAGAAATTAAATTATCGTTTTATAAGCTGTGGATTATCTAACGTTATCAACAAAAAGTAAATAACGATCCCCGACGATCTTTCCGATCAAAACCCTATAGTATTGATTTTATTAACCTTTAGTTTTAGATCAAATCATACTATGTCGAGAAAAATTCGGTCTAAATAAGACGTGAAAATACAGAAGATCCCCTTGCAATTTTTAAGTTTAGTGATGTTTTACACAAACTACTGTGGATAACCTGAGCGACTTTTACACGTTATTCACAAGAACTTTGCATGATAATCTGACGTATTGTTCAAAATATAGTAAAAATTGTTCACTTATTCGTCCGAAAAGCAAGAATATCCATTGACACGAGGCCACGAGATCTCTAGAATTCAGCGTCCTTTTTCGATGGGCTTTTCTGGTGAAAACACCACATTATTCTGAAAGCAGCGTAATGTGTTACCAAAAACGCCTATGTTTAACTAAATATAAGTGAGACTTTGGTCATGAAAAGAACATTTCAACCGAGCAATTTGAAGCGCAAGCGTTCTCACGGTTTTCGTGCTCGTATGGCGACTAAAAATGGTCGTAAAGTACTAGCAGCTCGCCGTGCAAAAGGCCGCGCTCGTCTTTCAGCTTAATTGAAAGACGCTAAAGTGGGCGAGAATACGTTTTCTAGGGAGTTACGTCTGTTAACTCCCACCCACTTTACCTATGTGTTTGATGACGCAACCCCAGCTGTATCTCCCTCTTTTACTATCCTAGCTAGAAAAAATACTCTTTCAAATCCTCGTTTGGGCATTACATTGGCTAAAAAGCGCATACGCAAAGCCCATGATAGAAATCGCTTAAAACGCTTGGTCAGAGAAAGTTTCAGGCACAAACAACACAATCTACCCAATGTCGATATTATCGTTATTGGTAAGTCTGGCGCCGACAACCTTAGCAACCAAGAAGTATTTTCAACACTGGATAAGCTATGGAAAAAATTAAACAAGCGTTGCAGCAACTCTTAATAGTGGTGCCTTTGACCTTGATAAAGTGTTATCAATGGTTCATATCACCTATATTAGGGCAACGATGTCGTTTCCATCCTTCTTGTTCTTGGTATGCTATAGACGCGTTAAAAACGCACGGATTGGTAAAAGGCGGTTGGTTATCTATTAAACGCATATTAAAATGCCACCCTTTGCATGCCGGCGGATACGATCCAGTGCCGGAAAAACAACAAGATAAACACTCAAAATAAAGAGACCTCTATGGAATCGCAACGTAGTTTTCTGATAATTGGCCTTGCGCTAGTTAGCTTTTTGCTTTGGCAGTCATGGCAAAAAGATTATGGGCCACAGCCAGTTGTGCCTGTTGAACAACAAACGCAAGAAACATCTCAGGGCGTACCGTCATTCGTCGATAATGGCAGTGAAGATGTACCAAGTAGTGATAGCGTTCCGGCAGCGCAGCCCGTTGCAGCATCACAAAACAGTAACCGAATCATTGAAGTTAAAACCGATACACTAGATGTGCGCATCGATTTACTCGGTGGTGATGTAATATCAGCTGACTTACTTAAATTTCCGGTCGAGCAAGGGTCTGAGATTCCTTACAGCTTACTTCGTTCAGGTAACGGACTTTACGTAGCACAAAGCGGCCTTATCGGAGCACAAGGTCCGGATGCAAGCAGCAGCGGTCGCCCAGTTTACACTGCGCAAAGTGAATTCTACGAAATGACCGGCGATACTCTGGTAATTCCACTTACTTGGAAAAATAATCAAGGGCTAGCTATAACCAAAACATTTACGTTCACCAAAGATAAGTACGACGTAAACGTAAGCTATAGTGTTGAAAACAATACCGGTAATGCGGCAACTGTTCAGCCCTATGCGCAGCTTAAACAAGTGATGGAATTTGAAGATGACAGCAACATGTTTATGCCAACATATCGTGGTGCTGCTTACTCAACTGAAGACGACCGCTATCAGAAATACTCGTTTGACGAGATAGAAGATGAAAAGCTTCGTGAAACCACGAAAGCGGGTTGGGTTGGTATGCTTGAACACTACTTTGTTTCAGCGTGGGTTCCTTCACAAGAGCAAACCAACACACTGTATTCACGCAACCTAAATAATCAATATGCGGTCATCGGTGTTTTATCGCCATCTGAAAGCATAGCACCAGGTGAAACCAAGACACTGGCATCGACCCTTTACATGGGTCCGAAAGATCAAGAGAAACTTGCTAAGATTGCTCGTGGTTTAGACCTAACCGTGGACTACGGCATTTTATTCTGGATTTCACAACCGCTGTTCGCCCTGCTAACGTTCCTGCACAGTCTGGTTAATAATTGGGGTGTGGCGATTATCCTTATCACTATAGTGGTGAAAGGCGCGATGTACTGGCTAACTAAGAAGCAATACGAGTCAATGGCACGCATGCGCAACTTAGCACCTAAAATGCAGCAGTTAAAAGACCGCTTTGGCGATGACAGACAAAAAATGTCTCAAGCCATGATGGAGCTATACCGAAAAGAGAAAGTAAACCCTATGGGTGGGTGTTTACCACTTCTTCTTCAAATGCCTATCTTCCTAGCACTTTACTGGGTGTTGATGGAGAGTGTTGAGCTTCGCCATGCTGACTTTGTACTTTGGATCACTGACCTTTCTACGAAAGACCCTTACTTTGTGCTACCAATTCTTACTGGCGCAAGTATGTATCTATTGCAAAAGCTACAGCCAACCACCATTACTGACCCTATGCAGCAGAAAATCATGCAGTGGATGCCAGTAGCAATGAGTGTGTTCTTCCTGTGGTTCCCTGCAGGTCTGGTACTATACTGGTTAGTCAGTAACGTAATTACCTTGGTTCAAGCCAAAATGATTTATGCTTCAATGGAGAAGCGGGGCATCAGCAGTAAATAAGCTGTTGAGCATTTAATTATACAGCCCGCCTAAGCGGGCTGTTTTGTATTGAGAGGATTAAACTGTGCCATCATTTGATATTGTTTCAGAAATCAATATGGAAGAAGTGCGTAACGCCACTGAAAACGCAAGTCGGGAGCTAACCACACGATTTGACTTTCGCGGTATCGACGCGAGCTTCGAATACAAAGACAAAACGGTTGTCATGAAAGCCGAAGCTGAATTCCAACTTCAGCAAATGGAAAGTATGTTCAGAACCGCTATGTCCAAACGCAATGTCGACACGTCATCTATGGATGTAAAACCTTACGATGCCCACGGTAGAACCTATCGCCAGACCATTACCTTTAAAGAAGGTATTGAACAGCCAATGGCAAAGAAGATTGTAAAACTGATTAAAGACGCCAAAATTAAAGTGCAAACTGCAATTCAAGGTGAAGAGCTTCGTGTTACAGGAAAAAAACGCGATGATCTTCAACAAGCGATTGCGTTGGTAAAAGAATCAGACTTAGGTCAACCTTTCCAATTTAAAAACTTCCGCGACTAATTATGGAATCACTCACCCTTTCAACGGATACTATTATCGCCCAAGCCACGGCGCCAGGACGAGGCGGTGTTGGCATTGTTCGTGTTTCAGGTCCAAAGGCTAGCGCTATTGCCGAGGCGCTGGTGCCCTGTACACTTACACCTCGACTTGCCACGTATACGCCATTTGTTGATATAAACAAAAGCGTAATAGACCAGGGCATAGCGTTGTTTTTTAAAGGCCCAAATTCGTTTACTGGCGAAGATGTGTTGGAACTACAAGGCCACGGCGGCCAAGTGGTTATGGACATGTTGATAGATGCGGTGCTTACAACAGGACATGCTAGGCTCGCAAATCCAGGCGAGTTTAGTGAGCAGGCTTTTTTAAATGATAAGTTAGACCTTGCGCAAGCAGAGGCCATTGCCGATTTAATAGACGCCAGTTCAAAGCAAGCGGCCAAAAGCGCTTTACGTTCATTGCAGGGTGAGTTTTCCACGCAGATTCAAACGCTGTCTGACCAAATTGTCCATCTGCGAATGTATGTGGAAGCGGCTATCGATTTTCCTGAAGAAGAAATCGACTTCTTATCTGATGGTAAAGTGTCAGGTGATTTAAGTGCTATTATGGAAAGCCTTACCAAAGTGCGAGAACAAGCCAAGCAAGGTACATTGTTACGCGAAGGCATGCAGGTGGTGATTGCGGGTCGACCTAACGCTGGTAAATCCAGTCTGTTAAACGCGCTTGCTGGTCGTGACAGCGCTATCGTTACTGACATTGCAGGTACCACTAGAGATGTACTAAAAGAGCATATTCACATTGACGGTATGCCGGTACATATTATCGATACGGCTGGGCTACGAGAAAGCCCCGATAAAGTAGAACAGATCGGCATTGAACGAGCTTGGCAAGCCATCAACGAAGCGGACCATGTGCTGTTTGTTGTTGACTCTACCTCAACCAGTATTATCGATCCCTATGAGATTTGGCCTGAGTTTATGGCGAGACTTCCACAGGGCATTCCTGTGACTGTGGTACGTAACAAAGCCGACCTAAGCACCTTAGATATCGGGCAAAGTACAGTGGCAACTGAGCATGGTGAAATATCTGTTATTAACTTGTCAGCCAAGCAAGGTAGAGGCGTAGATACGTTAAAAACACATCTAGCAAAAACCATGGGGTTCGATACGACAACAGAAGGCCAATTTATTGCTCGAAGACGCCACATAGATGCGCTAGATCAAGCTTACAGCTACGTAAGCACTGGTGAACAACAACTTCATGACGCGATGGCGGGTGAATTATTAGCCGAAGAGCTTCGTTTAGCGCATCAAGCACTGTGTGAAATAACCGGTGAATTTACCTCTGACGACCTGCTTGGTAAGATTTTTTCATCGTTCTGTATCGGCAAATAAAACGCCGCCAGTTGCGCTGAATCTTTAATCGTAAATAAAGAAGTAACATATTCATGAGTAAGCATTTTGAAATTATTGTGGGCACTATGTTAGGTGCCGCAGAATACGTAGCTGACGCCATTGCTGAAAAGCTTAATGAGCGTGGATATACCCATACCATTCACGCAGAGCCCGACCTTGAGAATATTAACAAAGCCTCAACATGGATAGTATGTACATCTACCCATGGCGCCGGAGAACTACCCGATAATATTCAGCCATTTGCGAGACAACTTGAAAACGCTGATCTGCAAGCAGTCAATGCGTATGTGATCGGTCTTGGCGACACCAGTTATGACACGTTTTGCTTTGGTGCAAAAGAAATGGAGAAGCATATCCTAAATGGCGGCGGTAAGCTGATTAACGACGCCCTTTACATAGATGTGCTAGAACATCCAATTCCTGAAGATGCCGCTGTAGAATGGTTTGATGAAAAATTAGCAAATGCTTAATAGCCGCACTGTCACTTGGACTTTATTTAATGACCAGTAGCCTAACCCAAGCGGAACTCGCTGTTTTGCAATCACCGCTTTCCAACGATTGCAGAGTGTTGTATCTCCTTGGGCTTCGCGTAGGTGCAAATCAGACCACTACATCGACTGCACCTATTGATTATAAGCAGCTTCTAGCCTTACTTAATGGCGACAATAAAGACGATACCTTTCAACGGGGTCGTCAGATAAATAGCTTGGTAAAACAGCTTGAGCAAGTTGGCTTAGTTGCCCTCCCTCTTGAATTGGACCTCGAGCACACCATTAATGGCAAAACCCTACTTCTCCCTCTTTTAAGCGAGCCACAGTCGGACTTTGAACAACTGCACACACGCCATAGTGCAATGACTGCGACATGGACACCGAACAAAGCACTGTTTGAAGAAATGGCCTCACTGCTTGGTATCATTGATAAGACATTCGATGAAAACGAGGTCGGAGAATTTATCGCTTATTGGCTAGGCAGACCTAGTTCCGTATTTAGTGAGTTCCAGTGGACTCAAAAATTCGCTAATAATATCAAGCGAAAGCGACTTGCTTCAGGCTATGCGCCTACAAAAGTTGTCGGGACGCAACAAGTGAAAGTTGCAGCGGGCATAGAAGCAGATGATAATGCGAAAAAGCTGGTGGAAAAATATGCCGCAACCAAGAAGAGTTAAATCGTTATGGATCGTATAACTGACAAAATTGCTAATTTAGCGAGAGCACTTAAAAAAGATGTCGATCCCAATAGTGAGTATATCGACTACAAAACGCTGCGTAAGCAGTATGAGGCACAAGCTAATGAAGAAATAGCGCAACTACAGCAGCGCAGTAAAAAGGCGCGCGTAGAAGCTATTCATGGCCGTTCTGATTTAAATCCAAAGTGGACCTTCGCCAATTTAGTAGAAGACAGCGACGATGTTATTGAAGCCGTCTCTATTGCCCAATCTTTCATCGCGGCCCATGACGACCCCGCGTGGCGACAAAGCGGTTCTCATATGATGATCTTCTACGGTGATTACGGTAGGGGTAAATCACATATTGCAGGTGCAATTGCCCACCAACTCATTGAGCAATATGAAATCTCTGTGCTTTATCGTCAGCTTTCAACCTTGCTTGAAATGCGAAATTTCTCATTCGACTTCTCTGCAACTGACAACGCTAGCCAACGCTACAGAGAAATAAATCAAGAGCTTCTTGATGTAGATTTGCTCATATTAGATGAAGTATGTGTTAACGAATCTGCGCTTAAAAAGAATGCGCAAAGCTGGTTTGGAAATTTGTTAAGACAGCGATTAGTGAATAAGAAAAACTGTATTTTGATCACTAATCACAACCTAGCAGAACTTGAAAATGCGTTAGGACGCTACTGCTTTGAGTCTATTAAAGAGTATGATACATATAAAGTGAGGTTCCAAGGCCCTAGCCGCCGTGAGGGCTTAACCATAGAGCAAGAAGACATGCAGGGTTCTGTGGCACAGCCACGCTATCAGCCTAACCAGGTGCGTTAATAGCGCCTGGTTTATTGTCATTCATACTTACTCTTACAGCATTTCATAGACCCTGCCCCTGTTTCTCCGTTCATTAAATGCCTGTATGGCATTTAGTCGACAGCCGTTACAAAAAACGATACCTAAAGAGTGTTGTTACCTTCACAAGTATTGATAAACACAGTGTTGCACTTAAATAATCCACACGACTAACCTAACAGATACAATACAACCCTATTTACTGGCGCATTGCTTTCGCATCAACATTCCTTGTTCTTGGTCGAGGAATGACGTAATACCAGTCCGCATAGATAATTGGTATAAATTAAGAAAAAAGCGAAATATCTCAGAAAAAATTTATGCTGCTTTTAAAAATAATCAAAGTTTTAGATGTGTTGAAGAATGAGATCACGGGATCTAGTCACAGGTTTTATAAAAGATCTCCTCCACAATGTGATCGGTCTATAGAGCAGGTTCTATCGCGATCTTTAGATCACAATACATAATTAGCAAACATTTTATCCCCAGCTGGATCACATCTTGATCACGCCTGTGGATAGGATCCTACAAACCACTGTGTATAAGCTCTGATCGAAAAAAGAATAACTTTTCAAACAAAACGGCATGTGGATAAAAAGGGTGTTTATACACAAGATTCAGATAGGGTTATGGATCGGTGTTTCCCAATGTTATTGATCGCGTAACTTGATGATCTTTAGATGCTTTGATCGGTTACCCACAGAAATCGACGATCCTAATAAAAGTAAAAATAAACAGATCTAAAAGAGATCTTAAGATCTTATTAAACGATCACACCTTTTCTCTCAAAAGGTTTTGAGGAAAATTTAATCATTTTCTTTATCCAATAAGTCAGATAAAATACGCGCCCTTTTTTGAACATTCTCTGTTTTAAAAAAATAGTTTTTAGTTGGCTTATCGTCCGTGAATAGTGAGGTTTAACCATGTTTTATGCAGAAGCATTTGATGTCATCGTCGTTGGTGGTGGACATGCAGGTACAGAGGCGGCGCTCGCAGCTGCTCGCATGGGTGCCAACACGCTTTTGCTCACTCACAATATTGAAACGATCGGCCAGATGTCCTGTAATCCTGCCATCGGTGGGATCGGTAAGGGTCATCTTGTTAAAGAGATCGACGCACTGGGCGGCGCCATGGCATTGGCGATCGACAAAGGCGGTATTCAGTTCAGAACATTGAACTCTTCAAAGGGTCCAGCAGTGCGTGCTACCCGTGCCCAAGCTGACAGAACGCTTTATAAAAATGCCATACGGGACATTGTTGAAAATCAAGAAAATCTCACGCTTTTCCAACAAAGCGTAGACGATCTCATTGTTGAAAATGATCGTGTTTGCGGCGTAGTTACCCAGATGGGCTTAAAATTTAGCGCCAAGTCAGTGGTGTTAACGGTTGGGACATTTTTGGGTGGCACCATTCACATTGGTCTTGAAAACTATCGAGGTGGTCGTGCTGGCGATCCGCCGTCTATAGCGCTTGCTGACCGACTACGTGCGCTTCCGTTCCGAGTCGATCGCCTTAAAACCGGGACACCCGCTAGACTAGACGCACGTTCACTCGATTTCTCGGTAATGCAACCTCAGCCAGGTGATGATCCAACACCGGTGTTTTCATTCATGGGTGACAGAACCATGCACCCAACGCAGATCCCGTGTTACATAACGCATACTAACGAAAAAACCCATGATATTATTCGCGGCGGGTTGGATCGTTCTCCTATGTTCACTGGTGTTATTGAAGGCATTGGCCCTCGGTACTGCCCTAGTATTGAAGATAAGATCACTCGATTTGCCGATAAATCTTCACATCAAATATTTGTTGAGCCTGAAGGGTTAAACAGTATTGAAGTCTATCCAAATGGTATTTCAACCAGTTTGCCGTTCGACGTACAGATGAACCTTGTTCGCTCGATCAAAGGCTTTGAGAATGCACATATTGTCCGACCTGGCTATGCGATAGAGTATGACTTTTTTGATCCTCGCGATTTAAAACAAACGCTCGAAACTAAGTTTATTGAAGGTTTGTTCTTCGCTGGTCAAATCAACGGCACAACGGGTTATGAAGAAGCGGGAGCACAAGGTTTAGTGGCTGGTGCTAATGCCGCACTTCAAGTACAGCAAAAAGATCCTCTCGTGTTGCGTCGTGATCAAGCTTACATGGGTGTATTGATTGATGACTTGGCAACAATGGGAACGAAAGAGCCCTATCGTATGTTTACTAGTCGAGCTGAATACCGTTTGCTTCTTCGCGAAGATAACGCTGACAGTCGCTTAACAGCAATGGGACGAGAGATTGGTCTTGTTGATGACGCCCGTTGGGCCAAGTTCAACCAAAAGATGGAAGCGGTAGAAAGTGAGCTACAGCGTTTACGCGGTCAATGGATCCATCCTGAGCACGTAGCTGCGCCTCAGCTAAACACTATGCTAAAGAACCCTGTAAGTCGCGAACATTCTTTGGAAGAATTGATCCGACGACCTGAAATGACTTACAGTCAATTGATGGAAATTGAAAGTGTAGGCCCTGGTCTTGAAGATCCCATCGCATCTGAGCAGGTGGAAATTCAAATTAAATACGCAGGTTATATTGCCCGTCAAATGGACGAGATTGCAAAAACTCAACGTCATGAAAATACGTTATTGCCCGTTGATATGGATTTCAGCAAAATTTCTGGTCTTTCAAATGAAGTTGTAGCGAAGCTAACCGAGGCAAGGCCTGAGACGATAGGTAAAGCGTCTCGTATTTCAGGCATCACACCTGCTGCCATCTCTCTACTGCTGGTTTACCTGAAAAAACATGGCATGCTGCGTAAGCATGAAAAAATTAGCGCGTAAATCGCGCGCTTGATTCAACATACAACTTGTAGCGCTTAGTTTTTCTCACTTATTCGCGTATTATAGTGAATAAGAAATAAAGAAAAACTCGGCGCTTTTCACTCAGACCTATTGCTTTATTAAACTGCGCGTAGCCTTATTCTCCAGTTCACGTTTAAGAAACAAGCGTGATGAGAATAGAAAATGGCTAGACTCATGGCAGTTTCGACTAACACGCATAGTGTTGAGCAATCTGGAACTGCGTAAAGCAAAACATTTCAACGCGAACAAACAGACTTTTCGATGACTATACAGCAAGAATTGCACACCATTTTGGTTTCTGGACTCGAGGCTCTTTCATTAAATTTAAGTGATAAGCAACAGCAGCAACTCGTTGATTATGTGCTGCTTATGGATAAGTGGAATAAGGCTTATAACCTAACCTCTGTAAGAGATCCTAAACAGATGATGGTTAAACATATCCTGGACTCATTAGCCATTGTGCCGTTTCTTGAGGGCGAGAATATAATTGATGTGGGTACAGGTCCTGGTCTTCCGGGCATGCCTCTAGCAATCGCTTTCCCTGAAAAGTCGTTCACTTTACTCGACTCGTTAGGAAAACGCGTACGTTTTATGACGCAATGTGTACATATCCTTGGCTTGACTAATGTATCGCCGGTGCAAAGCCGCGTTGAAAAGCACAACGGTGAGTCACCTTATGATATTGTGTTAAGCCGTGCTTTCGCTTCACTAAAAGATATGTTGCACTGGTGTCAACATCTGGTAGATTCAGAAGGGCAATTCTTGGCGCTTAAAGGTCAGTTTCCACAAGATGAGATAGACGAAGTGAGTGATCACTTCCATGTGAGTAAAACGGAAAACCTCACTGTGCCAAATTTGGTAGGCGAACGACATCTGGTTTGGCTAAAAAAGAAATAGCTGAAAAATAGAAATAGACAATAACAGGATCAAACGTGGCTAAGGTAATCGCGATCGCGAATCAGAAAGGTGGTGTGGGTAAGACAACTACCGCAGTTAACGTGGCGGCCTCAATGGCGGCAACTAAACGCAAAGTATTGCTTATCGATCTCGATCCACAGGGGAATGCGACTATGGGGAGCGGCGTTGATAAGTACGACGTTGAATCTACCGCATTCGAATTGTTGATAGAAGAAAAGCCTATTAACGATGTAGTGGTTAAAAGCACCGCGGGTAAATATGACTTGGTTGCAGCAAATGGTGACGTGACAGCGGCTGAAATAAAGCTCATGGAAATGTTCGCTCGTGAAGTGCGTTTGCGTAATGCACTTAAACCCGTGATGGATTATTACGATTTTATATTTATCGACTGCCCACCCTCTCTTAATCAGTTAACGGTTAACGCTCTTGCTGCCGCAGATTCTGTCATGGTACCAATGCAGTGTGAATACTATGCACTAGAGGGACTTACAGCCCTGATGGATACTATTCAGAAATTAGCGTCAGTGGTAAATCCTGAATTGAAGATTGAAGGCGTATTGCGTACTATGTACGACCCGCGTAACCGCCTAGCTAACGACGTTTCAGAACAATTGAAGCGCCATTTTGGTGAGCAGGTTTATCGCACAGTCATACCGCGCAATGTTCGCCTAGCTGAAGCACCAAGTTTCGGAACACCTGCGATGTATTATGATAAGTCATCAACAGGTGCAAAAGCGTATTTAGCGTTGGCGGGTGAAATACTACGCCGTAGAGATAAAACATCGCCTGCACAGGCAAAAGCAAGTTAAACGACAATAAGCTGAATATCATCAGCACATGTCATAGAGGATACTATGTCAGCACGTAAAAGAGGCCTTGGCCGCGGTTTAGATGCATTACTCGCAACCAGCCAGTCATCTGCTCAAAGAGAACAGGATGCAGCCGAGGTCAGTTCAACAAATGGCGAGTTAAAAAAACTCCCTATTGAATATTTAGTGCCGGGGAAATATCAGCCCCGTAAAGACATGTCACCCGAGGCATTAGAAGAATTAGCATCTTCAATTCGCGCACAAGGTATTATTCAGCCTATAGTAGTAAGAAGGGTTGACGACCATCGCTATGAAATTATTGCCGGTGAGCGACGCTGGCGTGCATCCCAACTCGCTCAGTTAGATGAGATTCCGTGTATCGTTAAAAACGTGCCGGATGAGGCAGCAGTTGCTATCGCGCTTATTGAAAATATCCAGCGTGAAGACTTAAACGCTATGGAAGAGGCTCAAGCCCTTGACCGCTTAATGAATGAATTTGCACTGACCCACCAAGAAGTAGCTGAAGCCGTGGGTAAGTCGCGCACGACGGTGACAAATTTACTTCGCTTGAACAATTTGAACGATGACGTGAAATTACTGGTTGAGCATGGTGATATTGAGATGGGTCACGCTCGCGCACTTTTAGCGTTAGAAGGTGAAACGCAATCAGAAACGGCGCAAGTGGTATCGGGTAAAGGGCTTACCGTTCGCGATACCGAGAAGCTGGTGAAAAAGCTGTTAGAGCCAGCTAAACCCAAGCCTGAAAAGAAAGTTGATCCGGATGTACAAAACCTCATGACGCGACTTTCAGAAAATTTAGGTACACCAGTGAGTATTGACCACAACGCTAAAGGCAAAGGTAAGCTAACAATTAGCTTTAGTGATCTTGATCAATTAGATGGAATTATCTCTAAAATTCAATAATTTATAATTATAAAAAATAATAAAGTACCCTTGCCTACCCGCAATCGATACGCTGTCTGGTGTGAACACCGGACACTCTCCTTTCCGGTTATAGCAATAGAATATTTTCAGAATAACTTTCAAAAAGCGTTGTACTGTTGAAAATTGTCGGTAAAACAGTATACTTCTGACGCTTTTTGTAAGACGTGAACAAGCTGCGAGTAAAAGTGACGAACAAGTTAGCAAGACGCGGGTTAGACCTCGCCAAGAAAGGGCTACTTTTTCAGGCAATCACAGCCATAGTTATTACCGGTCTCGCAGGCGCTGCTGGGGGAAGTCATTCAGCCATATCAGCAGCCGCAGGAACTCTAATAAGTATCCTGCCTAATATTGTTTTTGCTATTTTTGCATTTCGTTATGCCGGAGCAAGTAAAAACGAGCTTGTTGCACGTAGTTTTAGCCAAGGCTCAAAAATGAAGCTGGCACTGACAATCATTTTATTTGTAATTGCGTTTAAAGGCTTAAACGCCTCGCCACTGGAAATTTTCATGGCATTCGTGATTACAACGGCTAGCCACGGGCTAGCTATGTTTCATTACGGTACGAAAGGATAAAGACAACGCGAGGCGTTGCGAGAACGAAAAAACGTAATCGATCGATTGAAGCATAAGAACCAGTCACCAAATTTTTACACTTTACAACTTGGGTTAAACAATGGCATCTGAATACACTACCTCAGAATACATCAAGCACCACTTGACCAATGCCACCATGTGCTCAACTGACAACGGAATCGCGTTTAACAAAGCGTGTTCTGATGCCGGTTTTTGGGCATGGCATGTTGATACATTGGCATGGTCTATTGGTCTTGGTTTACTTTTCCTAATTATCTTTAGAAGCGTCGCTTCAAAAGCAACAACGGGCGTACCTGGCAAAATGCAGGCGTTTGTAGAGCTTGTCGTTGAGTTCGTTGATGACAACGTGAAAAGCACCTTCCACGGTAAAAGCGCACTTATCGCGCCATTAGCACTGACTATCTTCGTATGGGTATTGTTAATGAACCTTATGGATCTTGTGCCAGTTGATCTTATTCCGTGGGTGTCAGGGCTTATCGGCCAAGCTGCTTTTGGTATGGATCCTCACGACGTTTACAACAAGGCAGTACCAACCACTGACCTTAACTTGACGTTTGCACTGGCGTCGGGCGTATTCATTCTTATTCTTTTCTACTCAATCAAGATGAAAGGTATTGGCGGCTTTGCTAAAGAGCTTACTATGCAGCCATTCGGACACCCTATCTTCATTCCGGTGAACTTCATTCTTGAGACGGTTACACTGCTTGCGCGCCCGCTTTCACTAGCCCTGCGTTTGTTCGGTAACCTGTACGCCAGTGAGCTAATCTTTATATTGATTGCTACAATTGGTTACTTCCAGCTACCACTGCACTTTATGTGGGCTGTGTTCCATATTCTTGTACTTCCGCTTCAGGCGTTTATTTTCATGATGCTAACCATCGTGTACTTAAGCCTGGCGTGTGAAGAACACTAAGCATTAACGGGTGTCGGTTACCTGGAAATCCGACACTGTTTTTACAGAGTTTGACTTTTAAACATTAACTTTAAATTTAACTTAAATCGGAGACGTAAATGTTATACATCGCTGTTGCACTACTGATTGGTCTTGGCGCCCTTGGTACCGCTATTGGTTTCGGTCTACTAGGTGGCAAATTCCTTGAATCTGCTGCTCGTCAACCAGAACTAGCACCTCAACTACAAGTTAAGATGTTCATCGTAGCGGGTCTTATCGACGCCATCGCGATGATCGGTGTTGGTATCGCTCTATACCTATTGTTCGCTGTTGGTGCCTAATATTACTAAACACTTTTTTAGCGAACTTTAAGAGGAGGGGCGATTGTGAATTTTAACGCCACTTTTATCGGTCAATTAATCGCCTTCGCTGTGTTCGTGGTGTTCTGCATGAAATATGTATGGCCTCCACTAATGGCAGCGATTGAAGAACGTCAGAAGAAAATCGCCGATGGGCTTGAAGCTTCTGAACGTGCAGAGAAAGACCTAGAGCTTGCTCAAGCGAAAGCTACTGAGCAATTGAAAGATGCGAAAGCGCAAGCAGCTGAAATTATCGAGCAGGCCAAAAAGCGCGCCAACCAACTGGTTGACGAAGAAACTCAAAAAGGCCATGCGGAACGCGAGAAAATTATCGCTTCTGGTTATGCCGAGATTGAAGCTGAACGCAATCGTGCCAAAGAAGATTTGCGCAAACAGGTTTCTGCTCTTGCAGTTGCTGGCGCACAGCAAATCTTACAACGTGAAATCGATGCTAACGCACAAAACGACATTGTTGAAAAACTTGTCGCTGAGCTTTAAGAGGGAGATGAGCCATGTCTGAATTGACAACCGTTGCTCGTCCTTATGCTAAAGCTGCTTTCGATTTTGCAGTCGAGAAAAACGCCATTGTGAAATGGCAAGAAATGCTCGCTTTTGCTAGCGCGGTAGCTGAAAACGATGATATGCATCAGTTATTAACTGGTGCGGTTTCAGCCGACACGCTAGCCGACATTTTTAATAATGTTTGTGGCGAGCAACTCGACGAACACGGCCAAAACCTAGTAAAGGTTTTGGCTGAAAATAAACGTTTAGCCGCGTTGCCTGAAATTTCTACTTTGTTTGATGCTTTTAAAGCGGACTACGACAAAGAAATAGAAGTGGACGTAACCTCAGCATCTACGCTGACCGATGCACAACTTAAAGAGTTGGTTGCATCTTTGGAAAAACGTTTGGCACGTAAAGTGAAGCTTAATTGTAACGTGGACCCTGCCCTGATCGCTGGAATGGTAATAAATGCCGGTGATACAGTTATTGATGGTTCCGTAAAGTCGAAATTGAACCGTCTAGCAGACGCGTTGCAAGCATAACGGGGATAAGAGCATGCAACTTAATTCCACTGAAATTGCTGAACTGATCAAGAAAAGAATTGAACAGTTCAATGTAAGCAGTGAAGCACGTAATGAAGGTACTATCGTCGCAGTAACTGACGGTATTATCCGCATTCATGGCCTTGCAGATGTAATGCAAGGTGAAATGATTGAGCTTCCTGGAAGCCGTTACGCAATTGCACTAAACCTTGAGCGAGACTCTGTAGGTGCAGTTGTTATGGGTCCATATGCGGACCTGAAAGAAGGCGATAAAGTACAATCTACCGGCCGTATTCTTGAAGTACCAGTAGGTAACGCACTTCTTGGTCGTGTTGTTAACACACTTGGTGAGCCTATTGATGGTAAAGGCGCAATCGACGCTGCTGGTTTTGAGCCAGTTGAAAAAATTGCACCTGGCGTAATCGAACGTCAATCGGTAGACCAGCCAGTACAAACTGGTTATAAGTCAGTTGATGCCATGATCCCAGTAGGTCGTGGTCAGCGTGAGCTTATCATCGGTGACCGTCAGTGTGGTAAAACAGCTATGGCTGTTGACGCTATCATCAACCAAAAAGGTACAGGCATCAAATGTGTGTACGTAGCGGTTGGTCAGAAAGCGTCTACTATTGCTAACGTAGTACGTAAACTAGAAGAGCACGGTGCACTTGACCACACAATCGTGGTTGCAGCATCTGCATCTGAGTCTGCAGCGCTTCAATACCTAGCGCCTTACTCTGGTTGTACTATGGGTGAATTCTTCCGTGACCGCGGTGAAGACGCGCTAATCGTGTATGATGATTTGTCTAAGCAAGCTGTTGCTTACCGTCAAATTTCACTACTGCTTAAGCGTCCACCAGGCCGTGAAGCTTACCCAGGTGACGTATTCTATCTTCACTCTCGCCTACTTGAGCGTGCTGCACGTGTAAACGAGCAATACGTTGAGCGTTACACTAACGGTGAAGTGAAAGGTAAAACTGGTTCACTAACTGCGCTTCCAATTATCGAAACGCAAGCTGGTGACGTATCTGCATTCGTACCTACTAACGTAATCTCAATTACCGATGGTCAGATCTTCCTAGAAACTGACTTGTTTAACGCAGGTATCCGTCCTGCGGTTAACGCTGGTATCTCGGTATCTCGTGTTGGTGGTGCTGCACAGACTAAAATCATCAAGAAGCTGGGTGGTGGTATCCGTCTAGCCCTAGCTCAGTATCGTGAACTAGCGGCGTTCTCGCAGTTTGCTTCTGACCTTGATGATGCAACTCGTGAGCAACTTGAGCACGGTGAGCGCGTAACTGAGCTGATGAAGCAGAAGCAATACGCACCGCTATCAATTGCTAACATGGGTGTTTCTCTGTTCGCGGTAGAAAAAGGTTTCCTTAAGGGTATCGAGCTTAACAAAATCCTAGATTTTGAAGCAGCTCTTCATTCTTATATGAACAGCGAACACGCTGACCTTATGAAGACTATCAACGAATCAGGTAACTACAACGACGAGATTGCCGCTAAGTTGAACGACGCTTTAACAAACTTTAAAGCGACACAAACTTGGTAATCAATGGTGCTGGTGTTTAACCACCAGCGCAATTCGTTGAGTAATCGGAGAAATAGTCATGGCCAGCGGTAAAGAAATAAAAGGTAAGATTGGGAGTATCAAAAATACTCAGAAGATTACCAGTGCGATGGAAATGGTTGCTGCGTCTAAGATGAAAAAGGCGCAGGAACGTATGGCTTCTGGCCGTCCATATGCACAAAATATGCTTAAAGTGATTGGTCACATTGCAAACGGTAACCTTGAATATCGCCATCCTTATTTGGAAGAGCGTGAAGTCAAGCGCGTCGGTTACATTGTGATTTCCACTGACCGAGGCTTATGTGGTGGCTTGAACACCAATGAATTTAAGCTCGTCACTCAAGACGTCAAAAAATGGCGTGAACAGGGTGTGGAAGTGGATTTTGCTGCATTAGGTTCTAAAGCGTGCAGTTTCTTCAACCGTTTTGGTGGCAAATTGCTTGCTGCTGAATCTGGTTTAGGTGACAAGCCGTCTGTGAGCGATGTAGTAGGTGTTGTACGCGTTATGCTTAAAGCGTATGACGAAGGACAAATTGACCGAGTATTCTTGGTATTCAATGACTTCGTTAACACCATGACACAGAAACCTGTGATCAATCAGTTATTGCCTTTGCCAAAGTCACAAGACGAAGAATACCAACATCGTTGGGACTACATCTATGAGCCAGATCCAAAAGAAATTTTGGAAGCACTAATGGTTCGTTACATTGAGTCTCAGGTGTATCAGGGTGTTGTAGAAAACGCGGCGTCAGAGCAAGCTGCGCGAATGGTTGCCATGAAGGCAGCAACCGACAACGCCGGTAACCTTATTGATGAGTTACAACTGATATATAACAAAGCGCGTCAGGCTGCAATCACACAAGAAATCAGTGAGATTGTAAGCGGTGCCGCGGCGGTGTAGGCAAAGGTTTAAAAGAGATAACGAGGACAAATTATGAGTCAAGGTAAGGTCGTCCAAATCATTGGCGCCGTTGTGGACATTGAGTTTCCACAAGATGCGGTACCAAGAGTTTATGACGCACTACGAGTTACCGAAGGTGACTTGTCAGGTCTAACCCTGGAAGTGCAACAGCAATTAGGTGGCGGTGTTGTTCGCGGCATCGCACTAGGTACTACTGACGGACTAAAACGTGGTCTTGCAGTAGAAAATACCGGTAATCCAATCATGGTTCCAGTTGGTACGAAGACACTTGGTCGTATCATGGACGTATTGGGTAACCCAATCGACGAAGCTGGCCCAATTGGTGAAGAAGAGCGTATGTCTATTCACCGTGAAGCGCCTAGCTACGAAGAACAGTCTAGCTCGGTAGAACTACTAGAAACTGGTATCAAAGTAATCGACTTGGTTTGTCCATTCGCTAAGGGTGGTAAAGTTGGTCTATTCGGTGGTGCGGGTGTAGGTAAAACCGTAAATATGATGGAACTTATCCGTAACATCGCCATCGAGCACAGCGGTTTCTCAGTATTCGCAGGTGTTGGTGAGCGTACGCGTGAGGGTAACGACTTCTATCACGAAATGAACGATTCAAACGTACTTGATAAAGTATCGCTTGTATACGGTCAGATGAACGAGCCACCGGGTAACCGTCTACGTGTTGCACTTACCGGTCTAACTATGGCTGAGAAGTTCCGTGACGAAGGTCGTGATGTACTATTTTTCGTAGATAACATCTATCGTTACACCCTAGCAGGTACTGAGGTATCAGCACTTCTAGGTCGTATGCCATCTGCGGTAGGTTACCAGCCTACTCTTGCAGAAGAGATGGGTGTACTTCAGGAACGTATTACATCAACGAAGACGGGTTCAATCACTTCAATCCAAGCGGTATACGTACCTGCAGATGACTTGACTGACCCATCTCCGGCGACAACCTTTGCTCACTTGGATGCAACGGTAGTACTTTCTCGTGATATCGCGTCTCTTGGTATCTACCCAGCGGTAGACCCACTAGATTCGACGTCTCGTCAGCTTGACCCGCTAGTAATTGGTCAAGAGCACTATGATGTAGCACGTGGCGTACAGACTGTGCTTCAGCGTTACAAAGAGCTGAAAGACATCATCGCGATCCTAGGTATGGACGAACTATCTGAAGAAGACAAGCTAGTGGTATCACGTGCTCGTAAGATTCAGCGTTTCCTATCTCAGCCGTTCTTCGTAGCAGAAGTATTTACTGGTGCACCTGGTAAATATGTATCGCTAAAAGACACAATCAGTGGTTTTAAAGGCATTCTAGACGGTGAGTACGACCACCTTCCAGAACAAGCCTTCTACATGGTTGGTTCTATCGAAGAAGCGCTAGAGAAAGCCAAGAAAGCATAAGTGTAGGGCTAGCGTCGGCTAGCCTAGCATAATGCTAACGTACCTAATCAGGAGGTTCACATGGCAATGACAGTACATTTGGACGTGGTAAGCGCGGAGAAAGCGATTTTCTCGGGTCGCGTTGAAACGATTCAGGTGACAGGTAGCGAAGGTGAGCTGGGTATCCACCCTGGTCACGCGCCACTTATCTCTGCTATTAAACCTGGTATGGTGCGTTTGGTTAAACAGCACGGTGAAGAAGAAGTTATTTATGTTGCTGGTGGTGTACTAGAAGTACAACCTGGTAATGTTACCGTACTGGCTGATACCGCGGTTCGAGCTGAAGATCTTGACGAGCAGGCAGCACAAGAAGCCAAACGACGTGCAGAAGAGCACATCGCCAATCCAGGCGCTGACTTTAACTATGCAGAAGCAGCTCACGAGCTTGCAGAAGCGATTGCACAACTTCGTCTTATTCAGAAGTTACGCAAGTAAAAAGCACAGCTTTGAAAAAACCCGCCAACTGGCGGGTTTTTTATTGCAGAACGAAAAGTAGACGTTCACATTCTCTTACGTTTATTTCTATTGCCATAACACTACACAAAGCTTATCGTTACCTAGGTAGCTTCCAATGAAAATAAAACGTATTACGGTTAAAAATTTCTCGCTTTATAACCACTGAATAATAAAAATGAAACTCAGCCCCTACACCAATATGCACAAAGGTGTCTCTATTGGCCTTTTCCCTTTTTTGACGACATTGGTTTTATTATCAGTGCATTATTTCACAGGCGCTCTTGATTGGCCTGAAGCTGGAAATATCCGTGCACAGCGAGACTTTAATTCCGCAGTTGGGATGTCGATTCTTTCGGGATATTTTTGGCTGTGTCTACAGTTGAATCATAAAAACGTTACAAGCACGCTTATTTCGATATTAGTAAAAACGAACCAGTTAAGCCATCTAAACCAACATAGGGCCATTCTCACGACCAAATTACATGTTAATAGCGTCAATTGCCTCATAGTGGCCCTATTTATAGCGATGTTATATGTATTTATCGAGGGTTTACTCATCCCAAAAATGATGCTGCATCAATATCTAATTGCTTTCTCTGCAGTTCTGTTTTGGTTCTTGCTTTTGCTGTGCCTCGTGCAGTTATCCTCCTACGTTAACTATTTGAATAAATTTGTTATAAACCAAACGGCTACGGGAATCGATCGATTAAACTCAATTACTTCACTAGCAAGGTTTGCTCTCTTCAATGCAACACTTACTAGCGGAGCATTAATCTTTTTTCCTATTTTTTGGTTTGGAAAGAGTATTCCGACTTTTGATATTTTGATGACGCTATTATTTTCGTTATTCGTCGCTTTTTTTCTTTATAAGCCAGTTATGAATTTGCGCGCATTGTGGTTAATTGAGAAAAGAAAAGTTGTCCGCAATATTAAAGATGAAGACGAGGGTAAATTGAATAAGAATAACGTTGAACAACTCTTGGAAGCTCAATACGAAGTGGAAGAACTAGAATCGTTATCGATGAGTCTTTTATTAGGAAGAGAGAAGCTCAGGCTTTTAGCCTGTATAGCCTTAATAACCTTTTCTTGGATTACAGTTCTTGGAGCATCATTAAACGATGTCTAATAGGTCAAAGGGACATCTCATTCTCGAATTTCTACTCTATCCGTCTTTATTGGTATTATCGATGGTTATACTGCATTTCTTAGCAGGTACGGTAAAACTAGACATTGATTCGAGTGACGCGCAGCGTGACTTTAATACTGCGATCGGGACAGCATTATTAAGTGGTGTGTTTCTTTTTTCGATTAGAGTTATTCAAAAACAGGCAGCTAAAAATCTGTATTCAATGCTGAATGTTATCGGAAAGCGAAATGAGTTTTGGCTACATCGAAAAAAGCTATCAGAACAGTTCGCCAAGCATTTGATTTGGTCAGTTGCAGTAAGTTTTATAATGCCTCTTTTGTACATGCTTTCTGAAGGCTTATTAGCTAGGCTACACGAAAAAGAAGTATTTATCGTTGCGGTAGGGGCCATACCTTTTTGGCTATTACTAACTCTTTTCGTTCTACAACTAATTACAGTTAATAGATACTCCTGGAAGATTTTATTTGGTGCAGACATCGAACTGGTTGATAAGCTTAAGCTTTACAGTCGCGTTATGAAAATGGCAATCATAACTTTAACTACGATTGGATTGGTACTTGCTGTTATCCCAGTTTTTTGGATAAACCAACCAATTCATTTTTTTGATATAGCCACCCTGATTTTTCTGCTTACCTTAATAGTCTCTTTTCTGTTTGCTCCCTTTGTTTACATTGCGCTTATCGTTGGGAAGGTTAAGTATGCGTTAGCAAAGGACATCGACAAAAGAGTTGATAAGTTAATTAAAGAGAGCGTAGTTCGCGAGAGAAGTCAGGAAATCGAGGAGTTACTCTATATAAAAGAGAAGTACTGTAATTAAGAAACGCTCAAATATAGTGCGCTAAATGACGTTTGATTGTTCAGTATATTCTTGTACGAACGATAAAAATGTAGGACTCTTTAACTTTCATTGAAGGGAACCTTTCCCATGCGAATATACGGTGATTTACGTTCTGGAAACTGCTATAAAATACAGCTTCTCTTATCTTTATTGGGCAAAACCTGCGAATGGGTAGACATAGATATTATGAAAGGAGAAACAAGAGCCCCCTCCTTCCTAGAAAAATCGCCCAATGGCAAAATCCCCTTGCTCGAGTTAGATGATGGCAGAGTGCTATCCGAATCTAATGCCATAATGCATTATATTGCTTTTAACACCCCGCTTGTGCCTTCTTCACCTTATCAATCTTCAAAGCTATTGCAGTGGCAATTCTTTGAGCAATATAGTCATGAGCCTTATATAGCTGTTGCTCGATATATAAACGTGTATTTAGGGCTTCCTGCTGAAAAAAAAGCTGAGTATGACGCTAAACAAGCTGGCGGTTATAAAGCGCTTGCCGTCATGGAGCATCAACTTAGCTTAACGCCTTTCTTACTGGGGGATACTATAAGTCTTGCGGATATTTCCTTGTTTGCTTATACCCATGTTGCCCATGAGGGGGGATTTGACCTTTCAGCGTATCCAGCTATTCGAAATTGGATACAACTGGTAAGGGATCAGAAAGGTTTTGTTCCTATGAATGCGTAGGATTAGCTATACGCTTGTTTACAGAAACTTTCGGCGATGGGCTAATGGTCCTCGCCAATTTTGCTGTAATGCTGTCTGAGCCTTGTATAGTGCACTTACATCGGTCTTTTTTAAGCAACTAATGGCGTAAGCTGTAGCTTCAAGTGTTGAAAGGGCGTTATCAACTGACGTGTGGCGAATAAGATAGTTTGAAACAGGGGCGTCACTAAAATGAAACGCAGGGAGGTTTTCTAGCCAAGGGTTTTTTTTAATGATACCAAAGGCTTGTTTCCAGCTTCCATCAATAAGTATTAATGTTTTAATTTCATTGGCTGTACTTTCAGTAGTGTCCTCAATAGCTTTACTTACCTCGCTAGGATAAATAAGTGCACAGTGTTTATCACTGCACCGCTTTGATAATGTCGTCATGTCGTGAAGGTTGTTAGCCAACACAATTTGCGTATCAGGGATACACAGAGAGAGAAGTTTGACGGTGTTCTTCGCGTGCTGAGCCTCTTTGTCATGCTGGATGACGGTGATATTAAGAGATACATTAATCTCATTAATATAGTCACAAATACAGGTATTCTTGGGGTAGCCACAGTGAGCACAATACAGGCGCATAATCTGACTTTTTAATCCTTACGATAGCAATGGTAAAGTATACTAAATACAGTAAGTAATTAACTGTTAGACTAATATACATGATGGTTAATAAAGCAGTAACATTACGTGTTGAAAAGACGCTTTCCTTAGTACCCAAAGGCAGCGTTATCAGCTATGGCGCTTTAGCTGATCTATCTGGTCTTCCGGGCAGAGCTAGATTGATGGGAAAGTGTTTGCAGGAAATTAAAGTAGACTGCAATTGGCATCGAGTTCTGAGGGCTGATGGCAAAATAGCATTTCCTGTCGGCTCTGACCACGCTGAAGAGCAGCGAGAACGTTTACTTTCTGAGGGAGTGATTGTGAACAATCATCGAGTAAATATGAAGAAGTTCGCTTGGTCTCCAGATTTACATACTATACTGGCAAAGTTGAAGTACTAATGCCCCTTTTTCATGAAAGAGTCATTAGATAAAGGTGAACTACGTTTGCAATGATAAAAAAAATCACGATTGATCAGTTAGTGCCTGGAATGTTTGTTCATCAAATACTTGAGCAGAAGGGCGCGTTGACGGTTAAAAGCCAGGGAAAAGTCACTTCTACAAACGTTGTAAATACACTTAAAAAACGGGGTGTGAAAACCCTTGCCATTGATACAGATAAAAGCTTTAAAGTGAGTGAAAGCTCTTCCTCGATATCTTCAAACAGTGCAAAAACCAAGTCTGCCGAAAAAAAAATCTTAGCCTCTACTAATTCAGTGTCTTTGGAAAAAGAGCTGAACAGAGCGACTAAATTACATCAGCAAGGTAAAGACATTCAAAAGCTTTTACTTGAAAACGTGCAGAAAGAAACGCCGTTTGACACAAGTATACCAAAAGCTTTTTCTAATAAGCTGGTAGAGTCTGTAGACAGAAACCCAGATGCTCTGCTTTGCCTAACGAAAATTCGTGAAAAAGATGACTATCTCTTAGAGCATTCTCTCAATGTCGCTATTTTGCTTGCTAATTTTGGTAAATATTTAGGGATGTCAGAAGAGGAAGTACAAGATCTATCGTATGCAGGTTTTCTTCACGATCTGGGTAAAATCAAGATACCGGATGAAATTCTTCACAAGCCTGGACGCCTAACGGAAAGCGAAATGGAAGTAATGAAAGGGCATGTTAAACTTGGTGTTGACTACCTTGAAACTATGAACATTGCTGCCCCATTAGTTCAAGCTATTAGCGAGCATCACGAACGGTTAGACGGTTTAGGATATCCTGCGGGTAAGCAAGGCGATGCAATCAGTAAAGCGGGTAGAATGCTAGCTATTGCAGATATGTATGATGCACTTACTGCGGATCGTGTATACAAGCCAGGCATGTCTAGCCAAAAAGCATTCTCAATTTTGATGAGCGATGCTCCTTTCCGTTTGGATAAAGCGCTGGTTCAACAGTTTATTATGTGCCTAGGGGTTTACCCAGTGGGCAGTCTTGTATTGCTTTCAAATGAGAGACTCGCAATGGTTTTAGAGCAGAAGGATTCTCCGCTTAATCCCCTCGTCAAAGTGTTTTATTCAGTCCGCAACAGTCATTACCTTACACCAAGAGATATTGACCTCTCGGTAGACAAAACCGTAAGCATAGTTAAAGCAGTCATAGCGTCTGATTATAAAATTGATGTAAATGGATTTTTTGAACGCTCGGTTTCCGTAGGGTGAACGTAAAGCGTTGCTTTTCAGCAACGAATTGTAGGATTTACATAGATAGAGTTACCTTATTCAGCCCCTTTTTCTATTATTCTTTGCTATTTCCCCAGTTCGTTTAGCGTGTGTTCAGGTTAAGCATTCTATTATATCGCTCAGATAGAATAACCAAATGTATCCCTTTACTGTTGTTTTATAAAAGGAATTCCTAGTAACTATTAGGCTTGTGTGGATTGTATCAAATTGAAATGTTATGCATCGCATAGGGGGAGTGGAACACTTTTTGCTGCTTAAGCTTAATTAAAGGTTAGTAAAACATTTTTAAAATAGAGCTCTTGATGATGCTGTTGTAATAGAAAATCCTTCATTTTTGAGCTTTTAAATTAGAGAAGAGGACGTTATGAAAAAGACTCTCGCTGTAAGTTTAATTGCTGCATCTTTAACGGTTGCAGGCTGTGCGACGGATCCGAACAATACACAAAAAGGCGCTGCAATCGGTGCTGTAGTTGGTGCTCTACTTGGCAAAGCAACGGGCGATAATGATAAGAGTCGTTATGCTTGGGGTGCTGCCGTAGGTGCAATCGCTGGTGGCGCAATTGGTAATTATATGGATAAGCAAGAAGAGGAGCTTAGAACCGAGCTCTCTGACACTGGCGTTCAGGTAGTACGCGAGGGCGACAATCTTCGCCTTATCATGCCAGGAGATATAACCTTTGCTACCGACAGCTCCAGTATTAGTCCAAACTTCAATCCTGTACTTCAGGACGTGGCGAAAGTGGTTAATAACTACGAAAAAACGGTATTGATGATTAAAGGTCATACTGACGATACGGGTTCTGAGCAGTACAATCAGTCCCTATCTGAGCGTCGTGCTGGTGCCGTTAAAAATCTGTTGATTAACTACTCAGTAAACCCTACCCGTATTACTACGGTTGGTATGGGTGAATACGCACCCAAAGTACCGAATAATAGCGCAGCTAATCGTTCAATGAACCGCCGCGTTGAAATGGAAATTCAACCACTGACCCAGTCTAATACGTAAAAGGTCGGGTGTTCCTTGAATTAGAAAGCCCCAACAGTGGGGCTTTCATCACTTTAGCGCTTTAATTTGTTCTGCCACGTCACCCGCAATTTCGTTTGGGATAGGAATGGTTAAATGATACTGGGTTATTTTCCAACTTCCTGCTTTCTTAACTAAAACTCCCGTACCTCGTGTTTCGCCAAGACTTTCGTTGTCGAGAAGTTCATCAAACCACGCTACGTTTTTATCCGGTGAAAAGTAAATATGTCTTTCTTTTGGAAGATAGGTCCAGCCCCGACCGTTGTCAAAATGCGGTCTTGCATAGGCTTTGAACTCTTTCTTACTCCAAACTTCAGACGCATCTGTACCAATAAATACAGCACTATCATCGTACAGCGCAAAATACTTTTCGAAGCTAGCAGTTGAAGCTGTTTCATGTAAGGAATCAAGTACCTCATCAACGATCTGTAGCTCACCGTCTGCTGCAGCTGAAAGTGATACCATTAATATAAACATTGCCGCTAGGTGTTTCATTGCTTCTCCTCGATGATATATCGCTGTTATTTTTATGTTTTTAGACGTAGTACGTAACGTGTTGCCTACAACGCGTTTTGCTCTTTAATTATCGGCTAATTGGAAGCTATTTAGCATCATATATTTAGGCTAATCTAAATCCATGTTTCACATGAAACAACGTTTGTGAAGTAAAAAGATTTTCCGAAGCGTAATCTGTAAAAGGTAGATTAGACACGTCGTTTTCATTCAATTTAATGATGCTGAGCTAACCTCTCAGGTAGAGCGGGCCGTTTCAACAGCAAGGTAATTAAGTAAGAGGCGTCAACTTTCAAAATTGATCGTAGATTCCCTGACAACCAGCGAAGGTTCAAAACAATGCTGAACGTTGTGAGCCTGTCCGTACACCTTATTTAAAATATACTTAGCAGACATTTCTGCCATGTCAGCAACAGGGTTACTTACGGTGGTTAACCTTGGGAAAACATGATGTGCGAATACGACGTCGTCAAAACCTACAATCGATAAATCCTGTGGTAGGCTCATTCCTAAATCTCTAGCGCAGCTTATGGCGCCAGAGGCCATCCAGTCGTTAGCACAAACAAGTGCAGAAAAAGGTAAATCACGCGCCATTAATTCTAACAGGCCGATTTTTCCGTCTTCTTCTGAATAATTACCGTTAAATATAAGTTGAGGGTTTACACTTAACCCTG
Source organism: Alteromonas sp. KUL150 (assembly GCF_009811475.1). Taxonomy (NCBI): domain Bacteria; kingdom Pseudomonadati; phylum Pseudomonadota; class Gammaproteobacteria; order Alteromonadales; family Alteromonadaceae; genus Alteromonas; species Alteromonas sp. KUL150. The sequence goes on along the minus strand of NZ_BLIJ01000039.1, from coordinate 18,922 downwards.
CTTCAATAAGCGCCCGTTCATGCCCTTTTAAACGCAGACAGGCATCTGCTTTATAAGAGGGGCCTGATATGTAAGCAATATTTTTATGACCCAATTCAAGTAAGTGCCGAGTTGCTAGGTAACCACCTTTCTCGTTATCTAGTGTGATACACGCGCTTGGAAGTCCATCAACTTTTCGATTTACCAACGCGATAGGCAGCTTGTTCTGATTTAAATCCAAAAGATAGTCATCGGATAATGCCTCAGGATGCATGATCAATGCGTCGCAATTACGGCTTATGAGGAAATCTACCGCATCTTTTTCTGTCTCTGGGCAGTTGCGCCCTACCGTTATGATGACATGCTTATCTTGTGCGCGTAATGTGGATTCTACAGCCTGCATTAAGTCACCAAAAAATGGTACATTTAGTTCTGGAACGAGTACGCCGACACTGTCTGTCCTACTGTTCGCTAACGAGCGCGCTACGGAATTCGGGCGATAATTAAGTTCTTTAACTGCTTGGTCAACCCGCGCTTTCAAAGCTTTATTCACCGAAGACTTACCATTTAATACGCGAGATACCGTTGATAAAGAAACGCCCGCCCGTTCGGCAACTTCGTAAATAGTAGGCACGTGACAACACCCCGTTCGTTTTAATAATTACTTCAAGTTTTTGTATTATGCCGTTATCGGCGGTTGTTCGCTACGTCGAGAGAGCAAAGCTTGTGTAACTTCTTTTTGTTTTTCGTCATTTAACGGGTATAGACAAATTAACGCCGCGCCAGCAAAGCCAAATAGCGCTGGTATCCAACTCATTAAAGACTTCATACCCGGAAGCGTTTGATTAATTGTATTGATATCAAGACCGTTATAGCCATAGCTTCCTAATACCATCAAGACTAGCGCCCCAGCAAAGCCTCCCCCTGTTTTTTGAACAAAAGAGCCTGCAGAGTAGACGAGTCCGGTGGCTCTTCGACCTGTCTTATATTCGCTGTAGTCTGCCGAGTCTCCTAGCATAGAGAAAAATAAGGTAGGTAATATGGCTGCAAAAAATTCTGCACTGCAACCTAGAATGAATATGGCGCTCACGCTTTTCTGAGGAACAAAATAAATGCCAGAGGTCAATACGCTACTTGCTAACAGCGCGATAATAAAGAGCCTCTTGCGACCAAACATAGCGGCTAATTTGGACGTTGCTAATGCGCCGAAAATCGACACCACCAGCAGTGAAATGAAAAAGTAGCCTGTGAGTAGCTCATTGCCCATGTAATATTTGAAATAGTAGGCAATAACGCCATATTTGATGCCATTAAACATCATGGTTAGAAAACCCATTCCTAACAGAATTAGCCAGGGTTTATTGGAAAGCAGGTCGATAATATCCTGTTGTGAGCGGGTGTTCTCAGCTTCCGGTCGGCGAGTTAACCGTTTAATTGCAATAGTAGTAAGCGCTATAACAGTAATGAAGATTGCCCCAGTTAAAACGTCTCGATAATAAAAAAAGGCGGTTATTGCTGAAAGAGGAACGAGAATTAACGGTAGTTGCTTTCCCAAGTCGATGAGTTCAGACGTTAGTGAACGAGGAGCGGGCGCTACTTGGGGACCTGTCTCTGTTTTTGGAGAGTCCAGTTTAGTGTCTTGAGGCTTTGAAACCTGCTGCAACGTAACGCGCTCTTTCGTGGTAAAAACTGTTACACACATTAATATGACAAGCAACATGGCAAACAACCACATGGTATATTGATACCCTACAGCAGTGTTCCCTTGGCCTAGCAAGTCCACCAGCATAGGCAAACATCCCATAACAAGCAGTCCACCGAAGAATGCCCCAGCAAAACGAAAGCCAGACAAACTTGTACGCTCTCTATCATCACTGGTCATCACGCCCATTAGCGCTGAGTACGGTACATTATTAACCGTATACGCTAAGGTTAGTCCGATGTAGGTCAAGTAAGCGTAAATGAGTTTGCCTGAATACGAGAGATCAGGCGTGGTAAAGCAAAGGACCATGAAAAGGCCAAGAAAAGGAGTAGAGCCTAATATCCAAGGGCGAAACTTTCCCATCTTAGTCTGGGTTCTGTCAGCAATCATTCCCATAATAATATCGGTCACACCGTCAGAAAGACGAACGACAAGAAATAGCATCGCAGCGGCAGCGGCTGTAATACCGAACGTATCGGTATAAAATACTGCCAAATATGCAAGTGCGCCCCGCCAAACTAAATTGGCCGCAGCGTCGCCCATGCCATAACCCACTTTTTCTTTTAATGTCAGCTTATGGTTCATTGCTATTTCCACTATTGTTATGTTCGACTTGCTATGAGCGCTTTATAAGCATTGGCGCTAAGTTTAAGCGTACGCTTTTGCGTTTCAAAATCAACATGAACTAGTCCAAATCGCTTTTCATAACCTTCCGCCCACTCGAAGTTATCAAGTAGGCTCCATGCGAAGTAACCACTCACTTCTACTCCATCAATAACTGCGTTGTGTACCATGTTTAAATGGGCATTGTAGTAATCAACCCGATCAACATCATTAACAAGACCATCTTTTAGTTCGTCTGCCATTGCAGCACCATTTTCAGTTATAAAAATGGGAGGGAGCGTGTATCGTTCGTTTAATGAAGTAAGTAAATCATAAAGCGCTTTTGGATAGATTTCCCAACCAATATCGGTTAATGGACCTTGATGAGGATGCTCGAAATACAATGCGCCTTTCTCTTTGGGCGCAGAATAGTGTAATCGCGTGTAGAAATTTACCCCTAAGAAATCGATGGGCTGACAGATTGTCTCCATATCACCAGCTTCAATTGGTGGCCTATCCGCTTCGTCTATATCAAATAACACTTTGGGGTAGCTTCCCTCCATTACAGGCTGCATATACCATTGGTTGATATAGTCATCTGCTTTGCGGGTGGCTAATAGGTCTTCTGTCTTTTGTGTGGCGGGGTAGCATGGCGTAAAATTCAATACTATACCGGCTTCGCTATTTGGGACATTTTTTCTAAGCACCTTCATCCCAAGGCCGTGTGCTAGCAAAATGTGATGAGCCGCAGTTCTTCCGTATTTTCTACCCGTTCTGCCCGGGGCGTGAACGCCTATTTCATACCCTAAATAAGCACTGCAAAAAGGTTCATTGAACGTTGCATAGGAAAAAACGGACTCGCCTAACGCCTGCGTTATTTTGTCAACATAGTCTTCAAATGCAAAAGCAGTTTGTCGGTAGAGCCACCCACCCTTATCTTCCAGGTACTGCGGGAGATCCCAGTGATAAAGGGTAACAAATGGCTTAATGCCTTTTTCTTTTAACGCATCAACTAGCGTTTTATAAAAGGCAACGCCTTTTGGGTTTAGCTCACCTTCTTGAGTGATAACGCGCGGCCAAGAAATAGAGAAACGGTAAGCGTCTACATTTAAGTCTAACAAAATGTCGAAATCTTCTCTCCAGCGAGCAATATGATCACAGGCGACATCGCCATTGGAGTGATCAGCAATGGCTGAAGGCCGTTCACAAAATCTATCCCAAATACATTCGAGACGGTTATCGACATCCCCTTCTATCTGAAAACTTGACGTGGCAGTTCCATAAAGAAACGAATTTTTGAGTAAGGGACTGCCTGCGGGAAGCGAAATGCTGTTCATATGTAGATATCCTTTTTCTTACTGCACAAATTCTAAACGGATGCTGGCAGTACAATGAATCTGAAATAACAAAGCGGTTTATAGCACAAATAAAAAACAAATAGAAAGCGCTTTCTCATATTTATGTCATTTTTACGTTAATGGAATTAAGTGGCTGATAATATTTCTATGATTATCACCGGAATCTAATAGAGTTTTATTTTTCTTATAACGTATTGAATTTAATCATTTTAAGATTTTCATGAAGGAGTTTGGTGTTCTCGATATAGTTGTTTCCTGTGAATTAATTGTAAAAAATGTGTTGATCTTAAAATTTTGTTGAATTAATGTTCGGAAAGCGCTTTCTTACGTCTGGGTGTTCTAGCTTCTCTTTTGGAAAGCCCTTTCTGGCAGCGCATTAGGTTCACAACACACATAAAAGCCACTATTAAAGAGAGATAGACCGTGACACAAACAACACCAAATAAAAGCAAGATCGCAGCAAGTTTGTCATTGATACTCGGGACCGCTTTGAGTAGCGGCGTGATGTCATCTGCGACGGCGCAAGAAACAGAAAAAGACGTAGAAATTATTCAGGTATCAGGCATACGAAGTAGTGTTCAAGAGTCGATGGGTATCAAGCGTGACTCTGCTGGTGTTGTTGATGCCATCTCAGCAGAAGATATTGGTAAATTTCCTGATACCAACTTAGCAGAGTCACTACAGCGCATAACTGGTATTTCAATTAATCGGAATAATGGTGAAGGAAGTCAAGTCACAGCGCGTGGTTTTGGACCTGATTTCAACATGGTCACTTTAAATGGTAGGACCATGCCCGGCTCAGCTTTACCTGGAGGCGGCGGTACGCCGAATTCTCGAGCGTTCGATTTTTCCGATCTTGCTTCTGAAAGTGTGCGGGCTGTAGAAGTGTATAAAACTGGCAGAGCTAGTATTGCTACAGGTGGTATTGGTGCAACGGTTAACATTCGAACTGCGCGCCCATTCGATGCAGCGGACAACGGTATAATTGCTAGTGTTGGTGCTAAAGCCTTGCACGATACAACAAATCGTGTTGGCGATGATGTTACGCCGGAACTGTCAGGGTTCATTAACTATCTAAACGACGATAATACTTTTGGCGTGACATTTACGGGCTCTTTCCAGCAGCGCGACAGTGCAGCACAAGGTGCATTCGTTAATCAATGGAGAGTAAATCCTTTTGATGGAACTGTTCCTCAATCTCCCGATCCAGCGAACCCAGACAGTGGTGACCCTGTTGTGTTAAATAATGCGCCAGCTATGGGGCAACTGTTTGCTATTCCTTCTGACCTTCGTTATTACATGGCAGACCGAGAGCGTGAGAGAACCAATGCCCAGCTAACGGTCCAATTTGCACCCTCAGAAAAAATGACGGCTACGCTTGATTATACTTATTCGAGACAAGATCTTTATGAAGCGCGTGCTGAACAGTCTATTTGGATGGACGACAGGTATTTCGCTGAGCTAACTTTTGATGATGAAGCGGTGAAAACACCAATATTAATTTCCCAAGAGCGCCGGGATTTGCTTCCTCGTGATTTAGGCTTAGCGCTACAAGAACTTAACCAGGTAAACGAAAATAAATCGATTGGCCTAAACCTAGAGTACTTCGTTAATGATGACTTTACTCTGGTTTTTGACCTTCATAACTCGTCAGCTGAAGGTCGCCCAGATGCCCCTTATGGAACGTGGACAAACTTAGGGCTAGGTGCAAATGTGGTTAAAGGGCAAGGCGTCGACTTTAGCGGTGATTTCCCTGTTATGTTTGTCGATTTCGACGATGCAGCGCGGGATAACTTGAATGGCAACGGCGTGTTAGACCAAGATGACGTAGGCACGTCAATTTTGGATATGAACTTTTCATCGCAAGATACTGAAATTACCCAAGCCCGTCTTGATGGGTCTTATACGATGGATACTGGAAGTATTAACTTCGGTATAGAGTCGCGCTCTATGGAAAGTACGTCGCTTCAGTCACTAACGCGCCACACTATGGGGAATTGGGGAATAGAAAACCCAGGTGAATTACCTTCAGGTTCGCTAACTCCCCTTGATTTAGCTAACGAATTTGATGACTTCAATACTGATGGTATGTTTTCTCAAGGTTTTACTGGGAGCGTGGCTGAGATTGGTGCATTTGCTGCGCAGCAGTATGGTTTTGACTTAGTTGCTAACAATCCGTTTGCTACCAACAGAACTATTGAAGAAGATATTACCGCCGTCTACTTCGAGCTAGATTTGTCGGGCGAGTTAAACGGAATGGAGTATAACCTTCTGACCGGTGTACGCTACGAAAATACCGATGTTACTTCAATTGCAAATATTAGCTTGCCAAGTGCTATTGCATGGGAAGGTAACAACGACTTTAACGTACGTTTTGGCAGTGAAATGGAAGATGTTGAGTTTAAAAATAGCTACGACCATGTACTTCCCGCGTTAGACTTTGACATTGAGTTGGTTGAAAACGTAATCACCCGTTTCTCGTATAGTAAAACCATTGCGCGACCTACTTACGATCGCTTAAGTGCAGCATCGACCGTGTCTCCACAAAGTTTCCCTACACTTATAGGTAGCTCCATAACTTCTTCTGCAAGTTCGGGCAATCCCTTACTCATTCCATTTGAATCAGACAACTTAGACCTATCTGTTGAGTACTATTTTGATGAAACAAGCTATGTGTCGGTGGGCTTTTACGACAAGCGAGTTAAGAACTTCATAGGTAATGAACAAGTTGAAGAGAACGTATTCGGCCTAAGAGATGTGACAAATGGCCCTCGCGCAGAAGCTGCGCGTGCAGAGTTAGAAGCCCGTGGAATACCGGTAAACGATACCTCTCTGTTTAATATGGTTGCAGCCATAGAAAACGGTATTGAATATGACTCATTAACCGATGAACAATTTGAGCAGCAATTCGATATTCTACCGAACAGCGACGATCCGTTGATAACTTTTATCAATTCTAAACCAGTTAACAACAAAGCTGCCAACATTTATGGCTTTGAAGTAGCTGCGCAACATTTCTTTGGCGACAGTGGTTTTGGTGTGTTAGCGAACTACACGTCTGTTCAAGGTGATATCGGGTTTGACAATGAAGCGGCCCCCTCTATTACTCAATTCGCGCTAGTGGGATTAAGCGACACTGCAAACCTAGTACTCATGTACGAGAAAGATGCGCTGCAAGCTCGTATTGCATACAACTGGCGTGACAAGTTCTTAGACACTACGTCTCAGTACATCAATGAGCCGGGCTATACCGAAGCCTATTCACAAATTGATTTGAGTATCTCCTACGATGTCACCGAAGATTTAACGGTAGCCTTTGAAGGGATCAACATTACTGAAGAAAATATTCGCCGGCATGGACGCACCAGCGCAATGCTGTGGAACTTGGATGAGTTTGGTGCAAGGTATGCGCTAAGTGCTAGATATACATTCTAAAAATTGGGGTGTGTTTGCCCGCTATAGCGCTTAGGGTTGCGCTTTAGCGGGCTTTTTTGTCATAGTGCTGTTTGAATAGTAACCAGAAAATCGACTGAACATGTTTGTAGAAGTGCAGCGGGGCATATCGTGGTTCTTAACGTATGAGTGATAACGAAAGTCATAGCAGTATGCATCGGGTCGTCATTGTCGGTGGTGGTACGGCTGGGTGGCTTGCAGCAGGGATACTTGCCGCAAAACTAAGCGCGAATCACACCGTTACCTTGATAGAGTCACCCAACATCCCTTCTTTAGGTGTGGGCGAAGGCTCTTGGCCGTCACTGCGCGATACCCTTCTTGATATTGGTATTAGTGAAACGGAATTCTTAACGCTGTGTCATGGCGCTTTCAAGCAAGGCTCAAGCTTTGTTAATTGGCGTAAAGGCGGGCACTGCTATTATCATCCATTTACCGTTCCAACAGGCTACAACGAGCTCGATATTTATACATGTTGGAAATCAATCGCACCAAACACCTCGTACGAAGATGTGTTTTCGTTACAAGCCGCCATGTGTGCCGCAGGCAAGGCGCCAAAGCAAATTGCTACGCCGGACTACGCCCATGTGCTCAATTACGGTTACCATTTCGACGCCACAAAGCTTGCTGAGCTGTTAAAAAATCATTGCGTAGACAAGTTAAATGTCGCCCATGTCGTTGGTCATGTTGACAATGTTCACTCTCATCAAAACGGAGATATTGAAAGCGTATCAACAAAGGACGGGAAAAAAATAGTTGGCGATCTATTTATTGACTGTTCAGGCCACAGCGGCCTGCTCATCAATAAACACTTTACTATTCCCTGGATACCCGTTAAGCGCACAATGCTCAATGATCGCGCCGTTGCGCTTCAAGTGCCTTATTCAAACGAAGATGCTGAAATAAAAAGTACCACAGTGGCTACTGCACAAACCTGTGGATGGACGTGGGATATAGCGTTGCAGCACCGCCGAGGTGTTGGCCTAGTTTACTCTTCTCAATTCACAAATGAAGAGCAAGCAAAACAGGTGCTGATTGACTACGTTCGTGAACGCTACCCTAGTGCACAAGATGCAGAGCTTTCTTTTCGTACACTCTCCTTTGAGCCTGGCTATAGATCACAGTTTTGGGTAAAAAACTGTTTGAGCTTAGGTATGTCTTCGGGGTTTGTTGAACCGCTTGAAGCATCAGCTATTGCCATGGTCGAACTTGGCTTACGTATGCTCTGTGAGGCTTTTCCGCAAAACAAAGCACACATGGAAATAGCCAGTAAGCGCTACAACTCGCGCTTTGCATATCGCTGGCAGCGCGTTATCGACTTTCTAAAACTACATTATGCTTTAAGCGATAGAGAAGAGCCGTATTGGTTAGCGCAAAGAGATAAGGCGTCTATACCCGATTCTCTCGCTGAATTGCTTGAACTGTGGAAGTATCAAAGCCCTTCACGCTTAGATCTTATTGAGAACGAAGAGATTTTCCCCTCTGCTAGCTACCAGTATGTACTGTATGGAATGGGCTTCTCTTCATCTACGTCGCCTTTACGGCTAAATGAAGAGCATAAGCGTAAGGCAGTTCACATTCGCGAAACGTTACAACAAACTAAAAACGCTTATCTGCAGGGATTGCCGTCTAACAGAGTTTTGCTCAATGATATTGCAAAGCGCTACAGCAACGAAAAACAATACGTGCCCTCGCATGCTCAACGTGAAAAGAACGAGCACGCTTCAGCTTCGAGTTGTAATGACATAAAAAATACTTCAGATAAAAAGGACACCTCTTATGACCGTATCGGGTTTAGATAGCAGTAAAAATCAAACGCCCGTTAAGAACGTTGTTATTGCGGGTGGCGGTACTGCAGGGTGGATGGCGGCCACGGCGTTGTCACGGCTTTTGGGTAAGTCAATAAACGTTACGTTAGTCGAGTCGAAAAATATTGGTATTGTAGGTGTGGGCGAGGCCACTATTCCGCCGATAAGAACATTTCACAAGTTACTTGGCATCGACGAAAAAGCATTTATGCGCGCTACACAAGCTACGTTCAAACTGGGTATTGAGTTTGAAAATTGGTGTGAACAAGGTCACAGCTATATCCATTCTTTTGGTATTACCGGAAGAGAGTGTTGGGCTGGCGAGTTTCACCATTTTTGGCTGAGGGCTAAAGAGTACGGATTTGGAGGTGAATTTGGTGATTATTGCCCTGAACTTATTGCCGCTAAGCAGAGCAAGTTCGCCACATCGGAAGCCATGCCGCTTAACTTTGCCTATCACTTTGATGCCGTTGCTTACGGTCGATTTTTAAAGTCTATAGCGTGTGATGCTGGGGTAACTCACAAGGAAGGAGATATAGAAGAGGTCGTAGTATGCCCACAATCAGGCAACATCCAGTCCCTTCGATTAGCAAGCGATGAAGTCATAGATGGCGACTTTTTCATAGACTGCACGGGCTTTAAAGGGCTGCTTATTGAACAAGCCCTTCACACCGGTTACGACGATTGGCGACACTATCTATTTTGCGATAGTGCGGTGGCCATGCAAACTGAGCTTACTGCGCCGCCTGTGCCATACACCAAAAGCGTGGCCCATAAGGCGGGCTGGCGCTGGCAGATACCTCTTCAAGAGCGAATGGGCAATGGGTTGGTATTTTGTAGCCGTTTTATGAGCGATGAAGACGCCATCAATACACTTAAATCGCAAGTGACAGGCGTACCAATTAATGAACCTAGAGTCATTCGTTTTACGCCTGGAAAACGCAGGCGCGGTTGGAATAAAAACTGCGTAGCATTAGGCTTATCCAGTGGCTTTATTGAGCCACTAGAGTCGACCAGCATCCATCTAATCATGACTGGCCTCATACGCTTAATGCGCCTATTTCCTTTTGATGGCATCACCCAAAGCGCAATCGACGAATACAATAATAAGTTTGATAGCGAAATGTCGGCCATACTCGATTTTATTGTTATGCATTACAAGGTAACACAGCGCGAGGACAGCCCCTTTTGGCAGCAATGCCAACGCATGGAGATTCCGCCGTCACTTGAGCATAAATTGGCTTTATTTGCCGAGTCTGGCCGCGTGTTTTTAGATGACGGAGATATTTTTCGCGTTGATTCCTGGACCCAAGTATTAATGGGCCAAGGCATGACACCTAGCCAGTATCATCGTGTTGCCGATGAGATGAGCGAACAGTCACTTAAGCAGTTTATGGCAGGATTAAAGCAGCAGGTGGATAATCACGTAGCTAAACTCCCCTCGCACGAGGCCTTCTTAACACATTATCTGAGATGAGTTATTAGAAGCGTTAGATGTTGGCGGCAAAAAGTGGGTTAACGGTGAGCCAAGCGCCTGCTAACTAAAGAGTTACCAAGCACACTTCATAAGCACCATACCCAGCTAGAAATCTGGATTTAGTGCTATCTAAATCGGGAAAAACGCAAAAAAGTACTGAAAATGATAATCCATTTTGTAGTTAGCGGTAGTTTGTTATTGGAAATGATTGCTTCTTTGTAATTAAACGGTAGATTTCTACCGAAAGTATGCTAATTTTTAATATTTAACGGTAATAAACTACTGGATAAATGATGCAAACAGTCACACTGCAATTATTTAATCAAGGTCAATGGTGGGATGCTGCTACTCTGTGTTTCTCTGATGAGCGGCTCAATGCAAGTTGTTCGCTGTATTATGAGCATGAATATATTGCTAAGGTCGCAAGCTATGAGGTTAAAGATTGCTGGGCATGCTCCGTCAATGCGCCTATTAGCATTGTTCCTAAAGACTACCCTCATTGGCCAGCTCTGTTAGATGATATTTTGCCGGTGGGTAAGTCTCGAGATTGGTGGCTTAGTTATCTTAATGTAAGCCGCTCAGACGAGTTTCAGCAAAATTACGCACTGTTGACTAGTGCTTATATGTCGCCCGTTGGTAACTTAAGAATAAAAGAAGCCGTACCGACAGAAGCTAATATCGACTCTCGCCGTTTTCCAATTGAGAACGTGATTTCATTGCAATATGACTTTTTAGAGTATGCTAATGAACAAGGCGCCGCAGTAAGAGGGGCGACAGGAGCTGGTGGTGTTGCACCAAAACTGCTACTCATGCTTGAAGATGATAATGTTTTCATTGATGGGGACTTTGCAGGTAAGCCGTTGACCGCCACACCTTATTTAACCAAGTTTGCTAGAAATAGACGCTCAGCTCGAGATAACAACATCTTAAAAGCTGAGGGCGTTTTTTATAAGGCGCTTTCGGAGATTCTGGAGGGTACCAATGTTTCCACCATCGATGTTGAAAAGCTAAAAATATTAGAAGATAAACAAAGTGGCCAAGCTAGTTTATGGCTACCTCGCTTTGACGTCCGCATAGAAAGTGGTGTGGCTAGTCGTATTGGATTGGAAAGTATTTATTCAATCATTAATGCCGAGCCTGGCAGCTATCAAGATCATTTTGATGTGATGGAGACGGTGTGGCGAAGAATAAATTCTGCAACTCAGATGACGAAAAACGAATTTGCTAAGCAATATGTTGTTAGAGATTTTTTAAATATTGTCTTCGGTAACTCAGACAATCACGGCCGCAACATTTCATTTTTAAAATATGACGGCGATATTTGTTTTGCACCCATCTATGATTTTGCTCCTATGAAAGCCGATGAAGAAGGGATAACCCGTTTATTTAAGTGGGGGCGAAGTTGCGAAGTAGGTGGGCACGTTAATTTTTTAATCATTGCAGAGCAGCTTTCAGATTTTTGTGAGCCTAATGAAATAATTTTATTTTTGCGGCAACTGGCAGAAAAACTAATCGACTTGCCTGAGAGGTTGAAAAGATTGCATTGCCCAGATGAGATATTGAATTTTCCGGCGATTGGTTTTAGTAACACTAAAACTAAGTTAGTAGCAATGGGAGTCTATGATGGTTAGATTGACGGGCGAACAACGAAAAGAAATTTTAGCTCAGCTTGAAGATGATCTTGCAAACAATATTATCGGCATAGGCGAACTAGTAAAGCAGGTTCGTACCCAACTTTATGGCATGACCCAAACACAGTACGCGAAATTTATTAAAGTGTCTGATAAAACATTGCGCGATATCGAGAAAGGGAATACCGATCCTCGCGTCTCGGTACTAAATAAAATTTTAGCGCCTGGTGGTTTTCAACTTTCTGTTCGATCAGTTCGCCGCGATATATAAAAATATCTTTGAGGTGCATCAAGCCATGGGGTTTCATAAGAAATAAAAAAGCCCAGTATGTCTGGGCTTTAGCGGAGGCTTTTGGACTCCAACGGATATTATTCTATATTCTGGATCTGTTCGCGCATCTGCTCAATCAGTACCTTGAGTTCAACCGCCGATTGTGTGATGTCGGTGCTGATAGACTTTGAACCTAACGTGTTCGATTCGCGGTTAAACTCCTGCATCATGAAATCAAGACGGCGGCCTACTGCTCCACCCTTTTGAAGGATATTGCGGGTTTCTTTAACGTGAGCATTCAGACGATCTAACTCTTCCGCCACATCTACTTTTTGCGCAAGCATGATCATTTCTTGTTCAAAACGGCCTGCATCAAGCTCTACCTTTGCTTCTTCAAAGCGGGTTTGCACTTTTTCTCGCTGCCACACCATGATTTCAGGCATACGTGCGGCCACTTTTTCAGCTTCCACTTCAATGGCATCTAGGCGCTGCGTGATCATACCTTTAAGGGCTTCCCCTTCGGTAGCGCGGGCACTAATAAAATCGTTAAGTGCTTGGTCGAACGCGGCCATTACGTCAGCGTGGATGGTGTCCATATCGGCTTCTTCCGCTGCAATTACCCCCGGCCAGCGCAAAACGTCTAGTGGGTTAACCCCCGTGGATTGGCCATGGGATTGCACCCAGTCAGCGGCGTGAAGCACTTGCTTAGCCAACTCTTCGTTTAAGCTTAGCTTAGTTACAGCAGCATCGTTGGCAGTAAAACGCAGCGCACATTCCACCTTACCTCGAGCTAGCTTTTTACGGAATCGCTCACGTAAAACCGGCTCCAATGAGCGAAACTGTTCCGGCAGGCGAAAGTAAGTTTCTAAAAAGCGTTGGTTGACCGAGCGTATTTCCCACACGGCTGAGCCCCACTCTTTTTTTGTTTCTACGCGCGCAAACGCTGTCATGCTGTAAATCATAAATATCCTTTAAATTTAACTAAAAGCCTGCAAAAACAACCCGAACGTCGTGTTGTATACGTGAATATCTACAGCAGGTTTTCTTGTATTTTGTATATTAGCGCACATTTACGTAATTCAATAAGCAAACATGTAAAGTTCGTTTTTAACGGCCGCGGGTATTGCGTTATACTTAGGCGCAATTTCGTAGCTACATCGAATTTATAGGTTTTGACCGCGAATGGGGCTTTCTATTCACATATCGCCAATCAAACCTGTAAAACGCTACCCTTTTTTAAGCACTTACGTTGTGGAGAACACTATGCGTCCAAGCGGCAGAACCGCCAGTCAAATTCGCCCTGTTACAATTACTCGCCAATACACTTGTCACGCAGAAGGCTCTGTTCTTGTAGAGTTTGGTAACACTAAGGTGTTGTGTAATGCGACGGTAGAAGAAGGTGTGCCACGCTTTATGAAGGGCCAAGGGAAAGGCTGGATTACAGCTGAGTACAGCATGCTTCCACGTGCTACCCATACCCGCAGTGGTCGTGAAGCCGCTCGCGGTAAACAAGGCGGGCGCACGTTAGAGATCCAGCGTCTAATTGCGCGTTCACTACGCGCAGCGGTAGATTTAAAACTTCTGGGTGAAAACACCATTACGTTAGACTGCGACGTTATTCAGGCCGACGGCGGTACGCGCACAGCGTCAATCACCGGTGCGTGTGTAGCTCTTGTTGATGCACTTACTTACATGCGTGCAAAAGGCATTATCAAAACTAACCCGCTTAAACATATGATAGCCGCCCTTTCAGTGGGTATTTACGAAGGTACACCAATCGCTGACCTTGAGTACACCGAAGACTCAGAAGCCGAAACTGATATGAATATTGTGATGACTGAAACGGGTAAACTGATTGAGGTTCAAGGTACTGCTGAGGGTGAACCCTTCTCGTTTGAAGAGCTTGACGAGATGCTGAAAATTGGTAAGCACGGGTTACGTGAACTGTTCGATATTCAAAAAGCTGCACTAGCGTAAATCAGTAATTAAGAGGTCATCATGAAAGCGTTCCAGCGTGATTTTATCGAGTTTGCCATTGAGCGTGGCGTACTGAAATTTGGCGAATTCACTTTAAAGTCAGGCCGCGTAAGCCCGTACTTTTTCAATGCAGGTTTGTTTAATCGCGGTGGCGATTTGGCTAAGTTGGGGCGTTTTTACGCTGACGCGCTAATGGATGCAGGCGTTGAGTTCGATGTACTTTTTGGTCCAGCCTATAAGGGCATTCCAATTGCGACAACAACAGCTGTTGCATTGGCAGATAGCCACGACCTTGATGTGCCTTATTGCTTCAACCGCAAAGAGGCAAAGACTCATGGCGAAGGCGGCAACTTGGTGGGAAGTCCACTTGAAGGTAAGGTTATGCTGGTGGATGACGTGATCACTGCGGGTACAGCTATTCGCGAATCGATGACCTTAATCGAGCAGCAGCAGGCTAGCTTGTCTGGCGTGCTGATTGCGCTAGACAGACAAGAGCGCGGTAATGGCGAACTGTCAGCTATTCAAGAGGTCGAGCGCGATTTTGGCACTCAGGTTATCTCTATTGTATCCCTTGCCGATGTCGTAGCTTATCTGGCAGAAAAAGGCGGTTTTGATAGCGAGATTAGCGCTATTAACACCTACCGTGAAAACTATGGCATCTGATTTTGACAGCGCATTTAGCGCGGCTAGTCAGCATTTAGATGCGCTAGGATTGCGTTGCCCAGAGCCAGTAATGATGGTGCGTCTGAATATTCGAAAGCTGGCCGATGGGGAAACTTTATCGGTCACGGCTGACGATCCCTCAACGGCCAGAGATATTCCTAGCTTTTGCCGCTTTATGGATCATACGCTCATTGCGTCTCAAACTGAAACTATGCCATATCAATATGTCATCAAGAAAGGGCGCGACTAAGCGCCTTTTTACTCTACTTTTCGATACTTTGCTTCAAGTGCACAATAAAGGCCAAACATGATAAAGCCTACTCCCACAGCGGCGATAAGATAGGGCCCAAAGGGTTGCTTCATCAAGGTTTCGAGCGCTTTTTGTAGGCCACCGGCTTCTGATGGGTTACTTAATAAGGCGGCTAGGATAAAAAAGCCTCCTACCAGTGAATAAACAACGCCTCTAGCGGTATAGCCAAGTCTGCCAGTTACCGTTACACATTTTGTTATACGCTGACTCAATGAGGACAACGAGAACTTCTCTAGAAAATCGGTTGTGTAAGCGTGTTTAAACTGCACGATCGCGAAAATGAGAATACATACACCAATAGCTGCCACAACCATTAATCCCCATTCGTACTGAAGTAAGTATTCACTGACCTCTTTGCTATTGCCTTGTGAGGACGAACTACTTTGTATTTCGAGTAAGGTTTTCCCTCCCGCATATGCTGCGGCAAAGTAAAAAGCACCTGATACAAAAAAGAAAAGTTTATTAATGATATGAATAAAAAGACTGTCGTCTTCTGATTTGTCTTCAATAAAAATTTGAAGCCAGCGCCATAAGGCGTAACACGCAAGACCTATCACAAGAATACATAAGAAGATCTGGCCAAGGGGCTGCTGCTTCAATGTAATAAACACATTGGACTGGGAGGCTTTTTCACGATTCAGCGTGGTCAGTACTGAAGTCAGGATGAAGACACCGAGCATTACATACATAACAGTCTTAGCGCTATAGCCCGCTTTAGCTGTCACTTTCTTCCATTTAAACGAAGTTTTCACAGTTCCCTCTCATCACTTTTTAGCAAAATTAATAAATTACTTTCAAGTGATGTATCAAATTGTGTTCCGCTTTTACGTTAACTTTCTAGGCTGTTCGCCGCCGCTTGTATTAACAGCTTTTGTAAAACTCGTTTACTACGAGCGCAAGTGCAGTGGATATCTGTCATGTGCAACACTTCTCCGCTCAACATTTTTTGTAATACTGAGGCTTTGACGTTCAGTGAAACAAATCCTTCTTCATTTGAATGTTGGTTTAGTGTCATTGTTTTCCCCCTTTTTATCGTTCGCTTAATGAAGTGCTTTATACATAGGCTGACTTACCTCGTTAGGTAAACAAACATGCTCGAGGGTTTGCTGTATTGCTGTAATAAGTTTGCAGACGGATGGACGAGTAGCATGAAGAGGTAAGATTGCGATTAGCTGCTGCTGACACTCTTGTAATATAGCATGAGCCTCACGCTTTCTTTGCGCTTCGGTAAGTAAAGACGACAGATATATACCCATGGTGCCAAATGCGAGTACATCTTCTTGAACTGTCTTCTCTTTGCCAGCCGAAATGGGTTGCAGCGCGCACAGGATGGTTTTCGCGGCCTCAAAAGTTTGGTAACCGAGCTCTCGTGCGTGTTCCAGCCTGCCCTGCTGACGTGCCTTTTGGGCCTGCGCCTGCATGGTAAGGCGATGCTGACGTGCATCTGAAGGGTTTAATAGCAGCCACTTTTTGTAGACTGGACATAGACGCTGAGTATTCATAAAAGCACCTCCTGTTTTTTATTACATTAGTGCAAATAAGAATCATTATCAAATGTAAAGTTCAAAAAATCTATCTTAATAATTTCTGTTCAAAGGAAGCTGTAAATCAAACGGTAAGCATTGCAAGGTGAAAGACCCTAAGCGCGATGGTAGTTACGCGATTAAGTTAGATAGCCACCATAAAAGAAGCACGACGAGAGTGATAGCGATCACGGCTTTTATTTTATAGCGTTTAATGAGCTGTTCGGCCTTATCTCCAGCGTAATACACCACAACAGCAAGGCCAAAGTAACGTATTGCTCTTGCTATAACAGTAGCTAAAAGAAACAGAGGGAGCGAAAACTTGGTTGCGCCTGCAGCAAGCATGGCAACTTGAAAGGGAATAGGGGCAATACCAAGCGTCATAACGAACCAAAAGCCTTGGCTTTGCATGTTCTGTTTTACATTCTCGAACTGGTCTTGGCTGAAAAACGTGTCAATCAACCACTGTCCAATCATATCAAACAGGTAATAACCAAGGGCGTAGCCAAAAATGGCTCCGATCACGCAGCCAATCGTTGCCATGAGTGCGATTTTCCAAAGCGACTCACGTCTTGCCTGCATCAAGGGAACCATGACGGCTTCAAGGGGAATAGGCACTATGGTTGATTCTAAAAATGATGCTAACGTAATACCTTTAAGCATATGTTTAGAGTCGATGAGCTTTTTGGTTTTGTCTTTAACCTTTTTACCGAGTGCCATGTAATCCCTTCTGCTAAATTGTCTTTATTGCTTATAAATAACACCATCTTTCATTACAAAAGACACCTTTTCCATAAGCGTAATGTCGTCAAGCGGGTTGCCCGGTACTGCTACGATATCAGCTAACTTGCCTTGCTCTAACGACCCTAAAATATCGCTAATACCCAATAGTTTAGCGCTATTAACGGTCGCGCTGAGTAATGCATCAGCAGGTTTCATACCCGCTTCTACCATTAGCGAAAACTCCTGAGCATTGTCACCATGGGCCGACACACCGCTGTCTGTACCAAAAGCAATTTTTACACCCGCTTTGTGTGCTTCAGCGAAAGTATTTTGAATAAGAGGGCCAATGGCAGCGGCTTTTGGGCGAACTAATTCAGGAAAAAAACCGTCTATTTTCGCTTTGTCAGCAACGAACTTTCCGGCCAAAATCGTCGGTACGTAGTACGTGCCATGCTTTTTCATAAGAGAACGAATCTCATCATCCATAAAAGTGCCGTGTTCGATGGAATCGACACCCGCCTCAATAGCTCGCTTCATCCCCTCTTTTCCGTGAGCATGCACCGCGACTGTCATACCGTAGTCTTTCGCGGTATCTACGATAGCTTCTAACTCGTCAGTCATAAACTGTGGGTTCTGACCACTTTTAGCAACGCTGAGCACGCCTCCTGTTGCGGTAATTTTTATAAGGTCTGCACCGTCTTGATAACGGGCTCTTACTGCCTCACGGGCTTCTACTTCGCCATTGGCCACGCCTTGTTTAGGGCCAACGTCAGGCCGTAGTAAGTGCGACATACCGTTACTTGGGTCGGCGTGTCCTCCCGTTGTAGCAATAGATTTGGCCGCAGTATAAATGCGTGGCCCTGATGCGTATCCTTTGGTAATTGCGTTTCTCAATGCAACGGTTTCATTATGACCATCGCCAAGATTTCTAACGGTGGTAAAACCTGAGTTAAGGGTTATTTCAGCATAGTTAGCTGCCCGTAATGCGTAGTCAGCTTCATTCAGCGAAAATCGTTCTAGATAGGTTTGAGGCCCGCCGTGTTGCGACGATAAATGCACATGCATATCCATCAGACCTGGCATGACGGTTGAGTCTTTAAGATCAATAACCGTGTCGCCTTCTTGGGCTTGAATAAACCCCTTCTTCACAGATGAAATGGTATTGCCATCGACAATGATAGTGATGTTATCTTGAAGTTGTTTCGAGGTGCCTGTAAATGCTTTTCCCGCATGAATTAACGTTGCTGCGGTTGCACTCAAAGACGATGACATTAGAGCACTGGCTACTGCTAACGAAATAAAGGGCTTATTCATGATATAGGTCTTCTTGTTGATTGTTTTATAGACTATATCGAATGTAATTCACTCGTTGTTATAACGCAAAGCAAAGCGCTACTAACGGCTGCTTTTCGCTGATGAGTAACCTTTTATACCAGTCCGCATAGAT